>JANPDI010000068.1:0-7445 GCA_031431435.1 Burkholderiales bacterium | reverse complement strand
ACAAAGTCGCGCACAAACTCTTCTTTCAGGTCCTCGATAAAGATGTGTTCTTTTTTGATGCCCATCGCCAGCGCTTTTTTGCGTGCCGGCTCGACTTCCTCACCCTGACCGATATCGGCGGTGAAAGTGACGACTTCACATTCATATTCGTCCTGCAGCCATTTCAAAATGACGGATGTATCCAGGCCACCGGAATACGCCAGCACCACCCGTTTGGGGCCGTCGCGTTTGATGTCGGACTTGCGCGGCTTTGCGCGCGCAACTCTGCCGATAGCTTCACTCATTTTTCAATCTTTCAATTGCGCGCGCTTGTTCCGCCGAGTCTCGAAGCACGCATTCCGCCAGAATGGTCACCGTTTGCGGGGGGTAGCGGCTGTCTTGATGGCAAAGGTCAGCGCACTGCGAAAGTGGCAAAGCGGAATCAAACACGCGCCAACTGGCATTGGCACAGCAAAATTATACGTTTAATACCGGTGGTCCGGTGTTATGGGTCGCCTCAACGTGTGCCGGGCGCGCTGGGAATTTGCTCGGGTGAGCCAGCCGCCATTAGCGCGTAAACAGCCGCCTTCATACCGCTTTCGATCATCGTTTGCATGGTGGTCACCCGATCTTCCTCGGAATAGGATGTCCACGGGTCCAGGCCGGTTTCTTTTTTTCCAGGCAGATTGCGATGAACGGCAAGTGTCTTGACGTTCTGCAACTGTAATGTCTTGCCGTCGAATACCACAAATCGCAGATAGGCAAAGGCGGCAACCGACGAATGTGCCGCGCCGACGGGTTTGGCGTGACTCAGGTCGGCCTGTGTCAGTCCGCGCTTTCCAAACCAGCCAATGCCCGACACACTGCCGGTCTTCGACCAATCTGGCGCGCGGTAGGGCAATATCAGCACGTATTTGTCGGCGGGTGCCGATTCTGCCAATCGCTTCAATTGCGCCTGAACGTTTGCCACCGCAGCGTCATCCGGCAGACCGGCCGCCGCCTGCGCCAAGACATTTTTTCCCCTGGCGAGCAAGCCAAAATCGGTGTTGGACATCGCGCCACGGTAAGCCAACGCAAATTGGGTTTCGATCAGACTGTCCGCACCGCCCTTGAATGCGCCGGCCGAAACCCGATCGAGCTTGCTGGTGACCGTTGCTGCGACGTTATCGTCTGCCTCCGTCGGTGATTGTTGACGCCGTTCGTCCCGGTATTGCTGGTCTGTTTTGAACGGTGCCGGGACGGCGCTTCTGGTGATTTGGCTAAACGGCACACCGGTCATCGAAATCACCACCACGCGCTGTGGCGGCGCAGCGGTGACCACGGAAGGTCGATCGATTGATGCCGGCACCTGCGCGAAGCCAATGCTAGCCACCAAAGTGACACATCCGAGCAACAGCGCCCGGAATTTCACCGGGATTGCGCCAGGATCATTTTTTTGCATTTGGCGCTGTTGGCAGTGGTGGTGCAACCACCTCGCTCACGGTGACCGTCACACCCACCTCGGTCTCACCCAGTGCTTTTGCCGCCGAGCGTTCGATGAGTGCGTTCATGCGGCTGGCGATCATCTCCACGGGAATGCTGCGTCCGACATCGAGCGCGGTTGAGTTCGGATCATTCAGCTTTGTAAAGTCATGCCGCGCGACTTTTTCGATCACACGCAGCGTCTTTGGATCAAGCACATACAGCTGGATATAGGAGAATGGCGCGACGTAAACTTTGGATCGATTCTTGGTGCCATCTTCCGGATTGGTTGTATCCGATTCGCCCTGCCCGCTGGCATCGATATCCGGGTTGCCATCCTGCCCCTCAAGGACGGCGCTGGACAACGGTTGAACATAAACGCCGATGCCGTTGAGTTTTGGGCCCATGCCGGCGCGTTCGGTGAACAGGTATTTGGGCGTGGCCACAATTATTTTTTCCCAGTTCAAGCGGTTGGGGTATTTTTCCAATGCGGCAACAATCTTGCCAATGGCAACCTCTTCGCGATCCTTTGCCGCCACGCCTTCCATTTCAGCGTGGTTGAGCGTGATGTATTCGCGTTTGCTGCCCGGGTGCGCGGCGGTGATTGCAGTATCGAGCCCGCGCAACACCGACAGGTTAAGCCCGTTGCCCGGCACACGGATAACGTTGCGGATGTTGTTATCAATAATATTGGAGCCGGTGATTTGTTTTTGGCGGACAAAGGTAAATTGATCGCCGACCGCAGACACCAGCGCAAAAATTTGTGGTTTCTCCGCCGCGACTGCCGACGGCGCAGCTGTGGTTGCGGTTGCGGTTGCGGTTGCGGTTGCGGTCGATGCTTGCGCAATTGCGACCGACGCCAACACCGAGCCCGACATCAGCATTGCGACGATCAGGCCGGATAAAACTCGCTTTTGATTCATGTTAACCCTTTGGGGAAAGTCGTTTATTTACGGGGGATTTCAGGCATTTTTGCCCGAAAGTGTCCGCCCTGCCTTGGGTTTCGCTTTTGGTCGCGCATCATTTATGCGTGCACTTTGCCAAGCAGCAAATACTCCATCAATGCTTTTTGTACATGCAGGCGATTTTCCGCCTCCTCCCAAACAACCGATTGCGCCCCTTCCAACACATCCTCCGCAACCTCTTCGCCCCGGTGCGCCGGCAGACAATGCATAAACAACGCATCTGCGGCCGCACTCTTCATCATTTTTGTGTCGACGATAAAATCGGCAAACGCTTTTTTCCGCGCCGCCGTTTCATCTTCATAACCCATACTCGTCCACACATCGGTGGTGATCAGGTGTGCGTTTTTAGCCGCCGCCATCGGGTCGGTGAATACTTTCATGTGGGCGCGATCACTTTTTGCGATGCGCGCATCGTCCATCGCATAACCCGCCGGCGTGGCGACATTCAACGTAAAACCAAAAATGCGCGCGGCTTCGAGCCACGTGTAGCTCATATTGTTGGCGTCACCAATCCAGGCAACCGTTTTGCCGGTAATGTCACCACGATGTTCGATATAGGTAAACACATCGGTTAGCACCTGACATGGGTGAAATTCATTGGTCAGGCCATTGATCACCGGTACCCGCGAGTGTTTGGCAAAACGCTCGACCTTGTCCTGTTCAAATGTGCGGATCATGACCAGATCAACCATGCGCGAAATGACTCGCGCGGTGTCCTCGATCGGCTCGGCACGACCAAGTTGGGTCGATTGTGAATCGAGGTTGATTGCCTGACCACCGAGCTGGTAAATGCCGGCTTCAAACGAGACGCGCGTTCTGGTAGAGCTCTTTTCAAACACCATCGCCAACATCCGGTCGGTCAACGGCTGATAGGGGATGTACTGTTTAAAACGCTGTTTAAGCACTTTGGTGCGCGCGATGATGTGATCAAATTCATCTTTGCTGAAATCAGACAGTTTGAGGAAGTGTTTCATATTGATCATGCCGCCATCTTATTCGTGGTGCCTTTGGCCGGCGTGGTTGACGCGGCCAAAAACTGTTTGACCACCGCGATCATTCGAACCGCCATTTCATTCGTCTCAGTGGCATTTATAATCAGGGGCGGCACGATGCGCACCACGTTATCCTGCGTGACGTTGGTCAGCAATCCGGCCGCCAGCGCCAATACAGGTATTTCCGGGCAGGGGCGGTTTAGTTCCACACCGAGCATCAATCCCTGACCACGCACCTCGGTCACACCTTCAACCCCGCGAAAACCGTCGATCAAACCCTGCTTTAAGATTGCGCCCATGGCGGCGGCATTGGCCAGCAACGCGTCTTCTTCCATGATTTCCAGGGTGCGTAGTGCCGCAACGGAAACCAGCGGACCGCCACCAAATGTGGTGCCATGGTTGCCGGGTTTGAATACCTGTGCGGCGACACCCTTTGCCAGACAGGCACCAATCGGCATGCCGGAGCCGAGCCCTTTGGCCAACGGCATCACGTCAGGCGCAATGCCCGCCCACTGGTGGGCAAACCACTTGCCGGTACGACCGATTCCAGACTGGACTTCGTCGATCATCATCAGCCAACCCTTGTCGGTGCATAGTTGGCGCAGGTCGCGCAAATAATCGGCGCGCGCCTCAACAATGCCACCTTCGCCTTGCAACACTTCAGACAGCACGGCGACCACGTCTTTGTTGTGCGAGGCGATGGTTTTGATCGCCTCAATATCGTTATATGGCACGCGGATGAATCCGGTCACCAACGGCTCAAAGCCGGCCTGCGCCTTGCGTGAACCGGTGGCCGCGAGTGTGGCGAGTGTGCGTCCATGCCAGGCGCGCTCCATGACGATAATCTGCGGATTGGTGATGCCGCGCTGATGGCCGTACAGGCGTGCGATCTTGATGGCGCACTCATTGGCTTCAGCGCCCGAGTTGGCAAAAAAGACATTGTCCATTTCCGCAAGCGCGCAGAGTTTATCGGCCAGCGCCGCCTGTTCGGGAATATTGACCAAATTCGAGGTGTGAATCAGACGGCCGGCCTGGTCGGCAATTGCTTTGACTAATTTCGGGTGACCGTGACCCAAACCGGATACCGCGATACCGGCAAGTGCGTCGAGAATTTTTCGCCCATCTGTGGTGGTCAGCCAGACACCTTCACCGTGTGTGAACGCAACATCGAGCGGCTTGTAGGTATTCATTTGGTGGGTTGAGAACATTTTCAAACTCCTCGTTCTTCCAGTCGGCAAAACAAAAACGGCGGGTTCGACAATTCGAAGGCCGCCGTCTGGTGAAATCGAGGAGAAATACTAGGCCAAATGCCAGTTTGGCGCAACCTCATTACCATTGCTTGGCAAAAGCGACAAAACGCTGAAACAACTTGACGAATAAACGTTATTTCGAGGCCACCGTTTTCAGCACCGAATCGGCGGCGGCAACCGCGTGTTTTCGAAGCTCCGGCACGGCGGTCGCCTCCCAGTCACGCGCTTTCAGCAACGGCCCGACGTAATAAATGCCGCCATGGCTGTTGCCACCGGCATCAACAACCCGATAATCGGCAGCGACCTCAATTCCCTGTCGCAACGGGTCGGCAACAATGAGGCCGTCCGCTGCCATTTGCGCCAGCAGCGGCTCGGCGGAAAATTCGGACGATGGCCCGGTGCAGTTGATCACCGCGCCGACATCAAGACGGACGATGCCATTGGTGTCCGAGCTGCCGCGCCGACGCATAGTGACGTAGACGCCGTGTGAGTGTGCTTCAAACGCCAAAATCTGCGCGGCCATCGGCTTGATTTCGCCGCGCGCAACATAACCGGCAACCGAGTCAAAAATCGCCGGGGCGGCGCGATGACGGTGCGTTTCCCAAAACGGCTTCAAATGGCGTAAAAAACGCCGCCGTTCGACCATCGGCAGTTGCGCCCAGAGTCCCGGTGTGATCGGACGCAGGCTCGCCACGACGTCGCGCCAGTCGCCACCACTTGCTTCTACCGTGTCGACCTGCGCACGCACCGCGCGCAGGTAAGCGCGCGCACTTGCGGTGGCAAAGATACCGGGTGGCGCGGCGTCGAATAACGGGGAGCTGGTGTGCTGGCGATGCGACTGCGGCCACAGCCCGCGCCGGGACACCACGTGAATCCGCAGCGGAGCCGCTGCAGGGCGCGACAATGCCGCCATTGATTGCGCCGCCGCTTGGTCCGTACGGTTTTGTTCCGCCTTGCAACGAGCATCGAACGAGATCACCATATCAAACATCGTCAATCCGCTACCGATCAGCAAAACCGGCTTGGTCAGATCGAGATCGTCGAGTGCGCGTTCCCGCCACGGATCACGAATGTAGCGTGGACTATCAACAAACACGTTGTCTGCCGCATGCGGGTGTGCCGGTGCAAAGTTACCCAGCGCCAACACAATACGGTCGGCGACGACCGGGTCGCCTTCGGTAAATAGAATCCGGTGGCGGACACCATCGTCATCGATTCGCTGAACCGACGAGACCGTCCGGTGCAAAACTGAAAACCCGGCATCGGTATTGGACGCGGCGTCGCGCAAGGTTTTCTGTAAATACGCGCCATACCAGCGCCGGCCGACAAAACTGCCGCCTTCGGCGACGATGTCATTGGCATGCAAAAAATCCACAAAATCGTCAGGCCGGTCTTCAAACGCGCTCATCCGGCCAGCCGGCACGTTCAGCAAATGGTCTGGCGAACTGGTCCCATACGCGAGCCCGCGCGCCAACATCGACGATTCCGCACCGGCATGCGGTTTGTTGACCAGATAAATCTTGGTGTTGCCCCCCCGGGCCGCACCGAGCAGGTGCGTGGCAACCATTGTTCCGCAGAACCCGGCACCAACGATGACGATGACATGCCCGGGCGGTTCAGAGATGTGCATGGATGGTAAAAAAGAGTGCGATCATGCCAAATTTTACGCATCGATCGAGAACGATACCAATTATGTGAATTAGCGGGCATTTTTGCCCATCCAAAAGCAATGATGGCGGGCCTCGCAGGCTATAATTTTGTCGGCATGGTGACTCGGCATCGCCGTCAAATATGCCGTTGATGCCTGACATCGTGTGCAAGATCGTTTTCAGGCACATTCTGACCGTTGACCCGCTTTTATTTCTCTTTTAGTCCCGGTGCTACCGGCGGGGCGCTTTGATGCCGCTTGATCACTCCATCCAATTTTCGACCGACGCTGCACCAACTCAGCATACCGACGCCGTCATGAATCATCACCGCCTTGTGATTCAGGGTGTGACACCCAATGGTCGCGCGTTTCGTCCGAGTGACTGGGCAGAACGACTATGTGGAATCATGTCGACCTTCGGCGGCGACCACCAAATGCGTTATTCCCCGTTTGTGCGGCCGATGATGCTCGACGGCGTGCGCTGTGTGCTGGTTGAGCCATCGCTGGCCGACATCGAGCCGCGCGCCTATCGTTTTCTACTTGATTTTGCCAATGACAACGAACTGCTGGTCATTGACCCCAACGCACCGGCGGCCGACGACTTTTGCCCGGTCCCCGGCAGCGCGCTGGAAAAACTGATCGCCTAGACGCCGGCCAACAACCATTGCCTGCCATCGATAAAAACAAAAACGCCACAAAGATGATCTTTGCGGCGTTTTTTGTGTAACCCTGCCGTGCGCCGAATGACCGGCCGCTCGGTCAACAGATCTAGGCGGCGGCGGTTGCGCCGATGGCCTTGATCGCTTTGGTCAGGCGGCTCTTATGACGTGCCGCCTTGTTCTTGTGGATAATCTTTTTGTCCGCAATCGAATCGATGGTGCTGACGTTCGCCAGATAAGCGGCCTCGGCAGCAGCTTTGTCACCTTTTGCAACGGCAACAACGATCTTTTTGATCGCGGTGCGAAGTTCGGTACGCTGCGCCATGTTATGGGCGCGTTGCTTGACGGCTTGTTTGGCGCGTTTGGCGGCGGATTTAATATTTGCCATGGCTATATTCCAGAATCAACTCAAAATGAAAAAATGCGCGCGGTAAATCGCACGAAGCCTAGTATTATAGCCAGCCAGCCTGAAAAAGCAAATACCTGATTTA
>JANPDI010000067.1:0-21001 GCA_031431435.1 Burkholderiales bacterium | reverse complement strand
GGAGGCCGGTGCCTAATTTACCGTTTGAAACTTGGGCACCGGCCTCCGCCGGTGCGACACCAAACACTTAAACAAAGACGATCCAAACTGTCACAGCAATGGCCAATGCCAAAAACAAACTTGCAACAATGGTTTTTGAGCGGAAGGAGACCTTTGGAGATGTTAGCCAAGAAAAAAGTGACAACACGCATTCAAGGAGGGCTGCTAAGACTGAAACAAAAACTTCAACCAAGCCCAACATCGTTTATGCGCTCTCCCCAAACAACTCCCGTCCAATCAACATCCGGCGAATTTCATTGGTGCCTGCACCGATGTCATATAACTTGGCATCGCGGAACAAACGCCCGGTCGGGTATTCATTGATATAGCCATTACCACCCAGACATTGGATGGCTTCGAGTGTGACTTTTACCGCCGATTCAGACGCATACAAAATGCACGCCGCCGCGTCTTTGCGCGCGGCACGTCCACGGCCGCTGTCAAGCATGGTCGCAACTTTGTAGCTGAATGCACGAGAGGTTTGCAGCGCCACATACATGTCGGCCAGTTTGCCTTGCATCAGACCAAAGGTGCCGATGGCGGCACCAAACTGCTTGCGTTCGTGGATGTACGGCAGCACCACATCCATGGCGGCCTGCATGATGCCGATCGGGCCGGCCGAGAGCACGGTACGTTCGGTATCGAGGCCCTTCATCAGCACTGTTGTGCCACCGTTGACCTGGCCCAACACGTTTTCGTCGGGAATTTCACAGTCTTCGAACACAAGCTCGCAGGTATCCGAGCCGCGCATGCCGAGTTTGTCGAGTTTTTGCGCAGTGCTGAACCCCTTGAAACCTTTTTCGACGATAAACGCCGTCATGGCTTTGGAGCCCATTTCCTTGGGCGCGGTGCGCATATAAACAATCAAGGTGTCGGCGTGCGGGCCGTTGGTGATCCACATCTTGTTGCCGTTGGCGATCCAACGGTCGCCTTTTTTCTCGGCACGGCAGGCCATCGAGCCGACCACGTCGGACCCTGCACCCGGCTCACTCATGGCGAGCGCACCAACGTGTTCACCGGAACACAATTTGGGCAGGTATTTTTTGCGTTGCGCGCCGTTGCCGTTCAAATACATGTTGTTGACACACAAATTCGAGTGCGCACCATAGGCCAACCCAACTGAACCGGAAGCACGCGAAATTTCTTCCATCGCCACGGTGTGTGCCAGATAACCCATGCCGGTGCCGCCGAACTCTTCGGGAACCGAAACGCCGAGCAATCCCATTTCGCCGAATTTGACCCACATGTCCATCGGGAAGGTATTGTCGTGATCAATTTGCGCGGCGCGCGGCGCAAGTGTGTCGTCGCACAGGCGTTTGACGGCATCACGCAGGGCGTCGATTTCGTCGGAGATGTGGGTGTCAAATATCATCGGGCCCCCATTCGGATTGCGCCATCTAGGCGGATCACGGTGCCGTTCAATACTTCGTTTTCGACGATGTGTTTGGCCAGTGCGGCGTACTCTTCGGGTGTGCCGAGGCGGGGCGGAAACGGTACTTGCGCACCGAGCGATGCACGAATCTCATCACTCATGCCAGCCAGCATCGGGGTGTCAAAAATACCCGGCGCGATGGTCATGACACGAATACCAAATTTTGCCAGTTCGCGGGCGATCGGCAATGTCATGCCGTTAACACCGGCTTTTGACGCGGCGTAACCGGCCTGACCGATCTGCCCTTCAAACGAGGCAACCGAGGACGTATTGATAATCACGCCGCGTTCACCGGCGGCATTGGGTGGTTGGGTACTCATGGCGTGCGCCGCCAACCGGATGACGTTAAAGCTGCCAATTAAATTGATGCTGATGGTGCGCGAAAAGTTGGCCAACGAGTGCGGGCCGGTCTTGCCGACCACCCGTTCGCCGGGCGCGACACCGGCGCAATTGACCGCGCCGTGGATGCCACCAAATGCAGAAAGACATAAATCAACCGCCGCCTGTACGCTGGCGTCATCGGTGACATTAGTCTCGATAAAGCGCGCGTGGTTGCCGATGGCAGCAACAGTGGATTCGCCGCCGGCTTTGTTGATATCGGCAACAACAATATTGGCACCTTGGGCGGCAAATAATTTGGCTGTTGCCGCACCGAGGCCGGAGCCGCCGCCGGCAATCAAAAACGTGTGATTCTGAAATTGCATGAATGCCCAACCCGTAAAAACAAGACTGAGCAAAATTATAGTCGCTGGGCGCGCCGAAAGTGCCGGGACATGATTTTTTGGCGGTTCCGGCGCGTGCCGTTCAGCACCGGGAAAGACACCCACGCCGGGCAGATGGTTGCCCCGCTACATAACGCTTGCCGGATCCACCGCGGTTTCAGGCTCACGCTTGAGTCTGCGCCACATGCGCTTGATGAAGCTTTCGGTGTCATCCACATAGGTATAGACCGCCGGCACCACGATTAAACTGAGCAGGGTTGACGTCACCAGCCCACCGATGACGGCAATGGCCATGGGTGAACGAAACGACGGATCGGCACCAAAACCCATGGCAATCGGCAGCATGCCAAAGCCCATCGCCAGTGTTGTCATGACAATCGGTTGGGCGCGTTTATGGCAGGCATCAATCAAGGCGTCATGGCGGGAAAGGCCGTGATCGCGTCTGGCAACGATGGCGTATTCAACCAGCAAAATTGAATTTTTGGTCACGACGCCCATCAACATCAATAGACCAATCAGCGACGGCATCGAAAAGCTTTTTCCCGTCAGCAACAACAAGATAAACGCGCCGCCAATCGACAGCGGCAGGGCGGCCAGAATGGTGAACGGCTGCGTAAAATCCCGGAACAGCAGCACCAATACGGCATAGATACATAAAATGCCGATACCCATGGCCAGTGCAAAGCTGGTAAACAACTCTTCCATCATTTGGGTATCGCCAAATTCGGCCTGCCGGACGTTTGGTGGCAGGTTTTTCATCGTCGGCAATGCCATCGCCGCGGCATAAACGTTGCCCAGTTCGCTGGTGCCGAGCTCGACGTCAAACGTCACTTGCCGACTGCGGTCCAGCCGGTCGATTTGCGCCGGGCCGCTACCGATCTCGATGGTGGCCGCTTGATTGAGCATCACCGGGCCATTTTTGCCGGGAATCTGCAGTCGTTCGATGGCGGCTAAATCAGCGCGTGATGAATTGGGCAACTGCACCCGAATCGGCACCTGCCGTTCGCTCAAATTGAATTTCGGCAGGTTTTGGCTGTAGTCACCACTGGTGGCCACGCGAATTGTGTCGCCAATGTCAACGGCGGAAACGCCCAGATCAGCCGCGCGCGCAAAGTCGGGTCGGACAATAATTTCCGGGCGAACCAAACTCGCCGTGGACGAAACATTGCCTACGCCTGACAAGGTTCGCAAATCACGTTCAAGCGCGCGTGACGTGGTCAGCAATGCTTCGGGGTCTTCGGATTGCAGTACCATTTGCATTTTGACGCCGGTATCCTGTGGTCCCACCGAGATCCGTACGCCCGGCTGATTTTCAAGCAGGGCACGTAATTCAGTTTCGACCTCCTGTTGATTGCGTGAGCGATCGCCGCGATGCACCATCAATACCGTCAATGCCGCCTTGCGCGCCTCGGCCGCCACGCCGATGGCGAAGGCGTCACCTGAAACACCGCCACCCACCGAGCTGAACACGTGTTTCACTTCGGCAACCTGGACCGCAACCAGCCTGGCGCGTTCCGCGGCGGCAAAGGTTTCGGCCAGCGTGCTACCGGGTGGCAGCTCGATATTGATGATGGTTTGTGAACGATCGGCGGACGGCACAAAGCCCTTTGGCAACAATGGCACCAGCGCAATCGAACCGGCAAAAAATAACGCCGAGGCGATGGCGGTGATAAAACGATGACGAATACACCAGCCGACCCAGACAAGATAGCGGGTCATGATGGCGCTATCCTTCTTGACGCGCTCCTCGGTCGGCTTGAGTATGTAGGCCGCCATCATTGGCGTGAGCAGCCGGGCAACCATCAACGAGGCAAAAATCGCGAGCACGGCGGTCCAGCCAAATTGTTTAAAAAATTTGCCGGCAATGCCGGCCATGAACGCGGTGGGCAAAAACACGGCAATCAGGGCGAAGGTGGTGGCAATCACCGCCAGCCCGATTTCATCGGCGGCTTCGCGGGCGGCCACCAACGGCGACTTGCCCATGCGCAAGTGGCGCGCAATATTTTCAATTTCGACAATGGCATCATCCACCAAAATACCGACCACCAGCGCCAGCGACAGCAGGGTCACGGTGTTGAGGGTGAAGCCAAACCAATACATGCCCAGAAAGGTCGGCATGATCGACAGCGGCAGGGCGGCGGCAGCCACCAGTGTCGAACGCCAGTCCCGCAAAAAGAACCAGACCACAATGACGGCAAGGATCGCGCCTTCAAGTAACAAAATCATCGACCCGTCGAAATTTTCTTTGACCGGCCAGACGTTATCGATCGCCTCGTCAATCTTGATGGTCGGGTGTGCGGCGCGGAGTTCATCGATGGCGCGCCGGACGTTGGCGGCGATGGTGACCTCCGAGGCGCCCTTGGTGCGGCTGATTTCAAAACCGACCACCGGCTTGCCATCCATCAACGCAACGGCGCGTTGTTCCGCGGTGGTATCGCTGACGGTCGCCACCTGGTCGAGCCTTACGCGGCGACCGTCCGCCAGTGGGATATCCAATGCGGTCAGTTCCGCAACGGTCTTGACGGTGGCGATGGTGCGAACCGATTGTTCCGCGCCTCCCACATCCCCGCGTCCACCCGGCACTTCTTGTTGAACACGTCGCAACTGGCGCGAAATATCGGCGGCGGTGACACCGATGGCCGACATTTTTGACTGGTTCAGCTCAACACGAATTTCGCGTGTCAGACCGCCAATTCTCGACACCCGGCCGACACCATTGACCGACAAAATACGCTTGGTCACGGCATTATCAATAAACCACGACAGCGCCTCTTCGTCTTGTGACGGCGATGCAATAACGTAGGTCAAGATGGGACGTCCGGCCGTCGAGACTTTTGAGACGACCGGGTCGCGCAGGTCGGCCGGCAAATCGGCCCGCACCTGGCTGACGGCGTCACGCACCTCGTTGCTGGCTTCAACAACGTTTTTTTCCAGATTAAATTCGACATTGATGGTGGCGGTGCCGTCGAGGATATTGGTGTAAATGTGTTTGACGCCCTGCAGGCTCGCCACCGCATTTTCAATCTTGCGTGCGACTTCGGTTTCGAGCTGTGCCGGTGCCGCGCCGGGCAGATTGGCCGAGATTGTCACCATCGGCAATTCGATATCGGGGAAATCCTGCACGCCGGACATCTTGAAGCTGACCAGCCCTGCAATTGTCAGCAACATAAAAAAAACAATGGCAGGGATCGGGTTTTTGATCGACCAGGCTGAAAAATTCATGTCGGCCCCGGTTATTTCTTGATGGCGGTTGCGGCGGCCGGCGTGACGGCGGCAGCGGTTACGCGAACCAGATCGCCGTCGTTCAAAAATCCCGCACCCTGTGCGACGATGACCGTATCCGCGTTCAGGCCGACACGAATTTCGGCACGATCGCCAATGCGCCTTCCAACCTGCACCTTCAACTGTTGAACGCGATTGTCAGGCTTGACCGCGAATACAAACGCAAAACCATCACGCATCACCAGTGCCTGTTGTGGCACGGTCAGACCGTTGGCCTGTGCAAGCGCAAATTCGCCGCGAGCAAACATGCCGGCCTTGGCAGCTTTGCTTGATTGCAGATCGACAAATACCTGCACATTGCGGGTCAGCGGATCAACCGTTGGTGCGATCATTCGCACGCTACCGGCGACCGTTTCACCGGCTGGTGTAAACACATTCACTTTTTGACCGACTGAAATCTTCGACAGTTCAGAGGCCGTCACTTCGGCACGCCATTCGAGGCGGTTTTTGCGGACCATGCGGAATAACTCCTGTCCGCTTTGGACCACCATGCCGACCGTTGCCAATCGTGCCGAAATCGTACCGTCGTCAGGTGCCAGCAGTTGGGTGTGCCCAAGCCGGACCTGATTGACTTTCGCCATGGCGCGGGCGGCGGCGAGTCGTGCGTCCGCCGTTTTTGCCATTGTGTTGTATTGATTGATTTGTTGGATCGACAAGGCGCCGGTTGCTTCCAGCGTTTTGGCGCGATCGGCATTGGCTTGTGCCTCAGCCAATGCTGCCTCGGCTTCAGCCACATTGGCGCGCGACTGGGCCAGCTCGGCCTCGACGGTTTCCGGCGCAAAACTGGCCAGCACCTCGCCGCGACGCACGTAGTCACCGACATTGCGGCGCACGTCGTTGATGCGCAACCCCTGTGCATCCGCACCGATAATTGCCTCCTGCCAGGCGGCAATATTGCCACTCGCGCCCAAGCTGGCAGAAATTGGCGCCGAAGTGGGTTTGGTGGTGGTGACGGTCAGCGCCGGTTTGGCATTTGCGACTGTCTTTTCGTCCGCTGCGCGCGCGCTCAGTGCGACCAGCACGCCTGCGCCGATTGCGGCAGTCACAACGCTTGCAAGCGCCGCTTTTTTCCAGTGTTTGGTTAATTTTTGTGGGATTGATTTCATTTTATTTACGCTGTTGAGTCAATTGTTTTAGGTCTGAAATGGACGTGTTTGGGTCAGCTCTTCCAACCGCCGCCGACTGCCTTGTAAAGGCTGATCCACGCGGTGAGCCGTTCGCGAACCACGCCGACCTCGGCGCCTTGCGCCATCACCACGGCACGCCGCGCCTCTTCCAATTCGGGCAGGCTACCGGCACCAACCTTCACGCGGGCTTCAGCGGCACGCAGGAATTGCTGGTAACCCTTCAGCGCCGTCTGGGTATCGCCCTGGCGTTTGGCGGCACTGTCGAGTCGGACCAACGACTCTTCGACTTCGCGCACGGCGCGCAGGGTTTTCCCCTTGTAACTGGCAAGTACCTCATCGTATTTAGCGCGCGCAATATCGACATTGGCGGCGCGCCGGCCGGCGTCAAAAATCGGCAGCGAAATTACCGGGCCATAACGCCATGAACGTCCGGCACCGGCGCCCGAGAATTCGCTGTAGCCAATGCTGCCGGACAGGGTAATGCGCGGAAAACGGTCGGCAATGGCGACGCCGACATCGGCCAATGTTGCCGCAAGTTCCCGCTCGGCACCCGCCACATCCGGCCGTTGGGAAATTGCCTCCGCCGGAACGCTATTAATGGCAAAACTGGCGGGCTGCGGAACCACGCCGCTGCGCTTTTGCAAAATTTGCCGCAACAGTGGCTCGCTGGTCGCTGTCAGTTCCGCCAATAGCTTGATGGTGATGTCGCATTCGGCGCGTTGCTGGATCAAGCGGGCATTGGCTTCCGCAGCGCTCGCGCTGGTCAATTGGGCGTTGGCTGGTGCTTCAAAGCCGGCATTCGATTTCAGTGTCGTCAACCGGGCCGTCTCGGCGCGTGATTTTGCATCAATTTCGTAGCCGGCAGTCAGCACTTCACAGGTGCGCAGGTTGACGTACTGGCCGGCGACTTCGGCGGCGATGGAGACCCGCGCCTCGTGCCAGTCTGCATCACGCGCATCCGCCCGCGCCTGTGCCGCCTCGCGTCCGCGCCGCGCGCCACCGACCACATCAAGCTCCCACGCCGCATCGAGGCTCAAGTTTCGCGAACGTTGCACGGCATTGTTGTCCGATTGTGGATTGGTACCGCCGGCGATAATTTGGCCGCCTTGCAGCGCCTGACCAGCTTGCCCGCTTTTGCTGCGGGTGTCATCGGCGTTGGCGGTGAACGACGGAAACAAGGCCGACGTAATGCTGCGGTAACTGGCGCGCGATTGGGCAATCCTCGCTGCGGCTTGCGCGACCGTTGTGTTCTCGCGTTGTGCGTTGTCGATCAATTCCAACAGGACCGGGTCATCCCACTGTGCCCACCAATTGACCAGTGAAGCCGACTTGCCACCGTGCGGCAGCGGTGCAACCCAGCCGGCGTGTGTGGTCGCGGGCGACTTGACATAGTCGGTCCCGACCGCACAGCCGGCCAGACCAATGGCAATGAGTGCGGCGATGGCCGGTCGCGTCGGCAAGGATTGACGCCGTGGCGGGATGGACGAAAGGAGTGGCTGTGTCATTTGCGGGCCTTCTTTACAGATGGTGGTGTTACGCGGGTGGTATTGCTGATTGATCGGTTGGTATCGGTCGGCGCGATTTGCACAAGACCCTTTGCCAACACCTGATCAAACGCGTTTTGCAAAATGCGGGTTGAACGCACCAGCGAGGCGCCGGTTGAATCGCCCAGATCAAGAATCACCGCACCGACATACGCCGCATGGAACAACTCAATGTCGGCGAGCGTGATGTTCAACCCCAATTTTTGGAACATCTCCAGCAACCGTTCACGATTGGCTTCTTCAAAGCTGGCCAACCAGGGTTTGATACGATCATCTTCGTCCGATGCCACAATCAATGCGCACATGAGGCGGGCAAAGCGGCGGTCAGTGATATCGGGGACAAAAAAGTCACGCGCGGTATCGAGCGTCAGTGTGCCGGCATCAATACTCCCCGACAAAACCGCCAGCATGGCGTTGCAGCCGTACGCGGCGGTTTCGCGCAACAAATCGTTGCGCACGGGAAAATAGTAGGTGATATGGCTTTGCCGGACACCGGCCTTTTCGGCCACGCGGGTTTGGGTGAGCGCCCCGAAGCCCTCGTCATTCAGAATTTCCACGGCGGCGTGCAAGATTCGATCTCGTGCCGACACCGGTTTTGGCAATGCCGCAACGGCGGCCTGAAAGCCGGGCGGTGAATGGGTCGGGATCGTTTTTGCGCGACGTTTTGTGACACGGGCGGCGGCGGCGGGCAACTTCTTCGACTTGACGGACTTTGCAGACATTTGGTAAATATACCAAAAACTTGGTTAATTTACCAAAAATCAATTACTTTTTGATGTTTCTGTGATGTCACGACAGATTGCATGGCGCAAACAAAAACGCCCTCGCAAGAGGGCGTCATCATCCGGAAACGGGTGGGGTTGTCGTAACGCCGCTACCAGAGCTTCCACCAGGGTTTGGCATTGCTGCCGGACGATTTTGCAATCAGACTGTTCTGCGGAAAATTCTTCTCCAACACGCGGCGCGACGCATCGGCGAGTTCCTTGAGCCCCATCTTGTCGTATGACTCGATCGATATCACCAGGGCCTCTTCGGCAACCGGTGCCTGCGGATAACGCGTGATGACGGTTTGCGCGCGGTTTACCGCCGCCAGATAGCCACCACGGTTGAAATAATAACGCGCGACGGACAAATCATGTTTGGCCAGCGTATTGACCAGAAACACCATGCGCCCACGGGTGTCGTCGACATAAATGCTGTCGGGAAAACGGCTGAGAAGTTCCTTAAACACGTCGAACGAATCACGCAATGCTTTTGGATCCCGCTCCGCCTGATCAAGGTTCAATACCGAGCCAAAAAACCCCAGATCCGGTTTGAAATAGGCCAATCCCTTAAGGTAAAAGGCGTAATCGAGATTCGGATGGTTTGGATGCAGTTTGATAAACCGGTCGACGGCGCTCACCGCTTGTGCGGTTTCATTGTCCTTGTAATTGGCGTAGGCAATATCAAGTTGCGCCTGTTGCGCGTAGCGGCCGAATGGATAGCGTGCCTCAAGCTTTTCGTAAAGTTTGATCGCGCCCTGGTTGTTGCCAGAGTCGAGTTCAGCCTTTGCGTTTTCGTAGAACTGTTCCACCGTCCAGTTTTTTTGGTTGCCGAGTTTGTCGCCAAACACGCTGCAACCAAGCAAAAAGACCGGCAGCAAGGTGATGGCCAGCGCAGAGCGAAACAGGGAAATGATAGGGGGACGTGTCATACTTTCAACCATGCAATCAAACGATTTTGAAGACGACGATTATAGCCTAGCGCCACCGACAAACGCCGCCGCCGCTGTCACACCGATTGTTGTCAAGGTGCCGCTGTCGCTGTCGGGCAGCCGGTTGGACGCCGCGCTTGCCGTTTTGTTTCCGGATTTTTCACGCAGCCGTCTGGCGGTGTTGATCAAATCCGGCGATATTTTGGTCAACGGCGTGACCGCCACGCCGAAGTCGAAGCTGATTGGCAGCGAGACCATTACCGCATCGCTGAAACCGCGAGATGAGGACAACGCCTTCGCCGGCGAAGATCTGGCCCTTGACGTGGTTTTTGAGGACGCGGACGTTATTGTCATCAACAAGCCGCCCAATCTGGTGGTCCATCCCGCGGCAGGCAATTGGTCGGGCACGGTATTAAACGGCATTTTGTTTCGCTACCCGGAAACGGCCAGTGTGCCGCGCGCCGGTATTGTGCACCGTCTGGACAAAGACACCAGCGGCTTGATGGTGATCGCGCGGAATGAGGCGGCACAGTTGGCGCTGGTGCGGCAATTACAAGCCCACACCGTGTCGCGTCGCTATGCGGCGCTGGTGCGCGGGCATGTCCTGGCTGACGGTACCGTCGATGCGCCCATCGGCCGCCATCCACGTGAACGCGTGAAAATGTCGGTGGTCAACAGTTTTGGCAGCGGCAAACCCGCAATCACCCACTACCGGGTGGAAGCATCGTATCAATACCATACACTCGTTGAATGCCAGCTTGAAACCGGCCGCACCCATCAAATCCGTGTGCACATGGCATCCATCGGTTTTCCACTCGAGGGGGATGCGGTTTACGGCAAGGGCCTCAAGGGGTTGACACCGGCGCTGCACGAAGCCGTCACCGTGTTTGGTCGTCAGGCGCTGCACGCCAAGGCGCTCGCATTCGAACACCCAAAAACAAAAAAACTGGTTGCGTTTGAATGCCCCATTCCCGAGGATATGGAGACACTGATTCAAGCCGTGGCGGACGTTTAATGCTGCGGCTGGACGATTGCATCATGGCCGATTGGGCGGCGCCGCCAAATGTACGGGCGCTGTTCACCACCCGTGCAGGTGGCGTCAGTACCGGTGACCTTGCCAGTTTGAATCTGGGCAGAAGCGTCGGGGATGATCCGGCAGCGGTCGCCGAGAACCGTCAGCGTGTCGAAGCACTGGTCGGGTATCCGCCACGATGGATGAGCCAGGTACATGGCACCAGCGTTGCCCATCTTGACCAGATTCCGATGACCACGGCGATTACGGCCGATGCCGCGGTGACGTGGCAGCCGAAAACGGTTTGCGCCGCCATGGTCGCTGATTGTTTGCCGGTTGTTTTTGCCGACCATGCCGGCACGGTTGTGGCGGCCGCACACGCTGGATGGCGCGGCCTGGCCAATGGCGTGCTGGAGGCCACCATCGCGTCGATGCGGGTTGCGCCACAAAACATCATTGCCCACATGGGGCCGGCCATCGGACCGACACAATTCGAAGTTGGCGACGACGTGCGCGATGCGTTTATCGGCAAACATGCCAATGCCAGCGCTGCCTTTAAGCCGAAAAACGAAAGCAAGACACAAAAATATCTGGCGGATATTTTTGCCTTGGCGCGATTGCGCATGATTGCAACAGGGATGACGCCTTCCAACATCACCGGCGGCGGCCTGTGCACGGTGAGTGATGAAGCCAGATTTTTTTCGTATCGCCGCGGCACCAAGCTTGGCCAACCTTCCGGGCGCATGGCCGGCTTGATTTGGCTGTCGTAGTCGCGGCAAGCTGGTCATTTCCCCTCGTATGGTAATATATTGCAATTAAGTTGCAATAGATGTCTTCCATGACCCTTGTTTACATCATTATCGCGGCGCTGTTTGGCGGCATCATTTCGATGTCGTTTGCAGCGTTGATCGCCTGGCGGACGCAGCCACGTTTGATCCCGCTGTTTGTCAGTTATGCCGTCGGCGCATTACTGGGCGTGGTGTTTCTCGACCTGTTGCCACATATCTTTGCGGCCACCACCGAATACAACAAAGTGGCCGCGTGGATACTCGCCGGCATTCTCGGCTTTTTTGTCTTGGAGAAAATGGTGTTGTGGCGCCATAGCCATGACCACGGCGCACAATTTGCCGAGTCGCCGGCTACGGCGGGCAAGCCGGATGATTTGCCGGGCCTTCCGCACAGCCACGGGCATCATCATCGGCACGAAGGTGAGGACAAGGGCAGCGAATCGTCAGCGTGGATGATCATCATCGGCGACGCATTTCACAATTTTACGGATGGGCTGGCAATCGCCGCGGCATTTGTGGCCGACATCAGGCTGGGGATCCTCACCTCGATTGCCATCATTGCCCACGAGCTACCGCAAGAGTTGGGTGACTTTTTAGTGTTGATTCACTCGGGCATGTCCAAGCGGCAGGCGTTGTTCTGGAATATGGTGTCGAGTCTGGCAACGCTGGTCGGCGCCGTACTCGCTTATTTCCTGCTGCAGGTATTTGAGGCGTACACCTACGTATTTTTATGCCTCGCCGCCGCGAGCATGATTTATGTCGCCATTGCCGATTTGATTCCCGGTTTGCACCGCCGTACCTCGCTTAAGGACTCAATGGGACAATTTGTCTTGATTGGCATGGGCGTCGGCTCAATCGTGCTGGTGCATTTTTTTGTCGGGCACTGATTCGTGAGGGGCATCCGTGGCGCTGGCTTCGGGCTGCGAATCACGCGCATCTTCGGCCATATGTTGCAGCTTTTGAAGGCGTTTGGCACGATTGCGAGCCGGTCCGCCGAATAACCAAACCAGCAACGCGCAGGGCGCAAGCCCCATGAAGACAAACGTCAACACGCCTGCTGTGATGCTCGCTTCAGTGAACGCCATCAGCAACACAACATAAAACCAGGCAATCACAACGATATACATTTAATTTATCCGCAACGGTTGGAAAAGTTCTGACTGTCATGCGCAATTGGTTTTTCAGTGCCAAAATAGCCCGAAACCCCGCATCGGGGACAACCAACGTATAGCGCAATGGCCACCAATAATCCAGCAGATTTTCAAAAGATGCTCGCGGCGATGCAGGTCTCGAGCGCCGATGATAAACGCTTTTCCGGCCAAGCCTGGCAGGGGCAGGCGCCGTTCAAAATGCTGGCGGATGCCTACCTGACATCGAGTCGTGCGCTGCTGCAAAGTCTGGACGCCGCCCAGCTGGCGCCCGAGGAAAAAAAACGCGCGCAGTTTTTTTTGAAGCAGTATCTGGACGCGGTGTCACCGTCAAATTTCCTCGCCACCAATCCCGAGGCCCTGCAACTCGCACTTGACACCAAAGGCGAATCAATCCGCGAAGGCGTCAAGAATCTGCAGGACGATATCGCCAAGGGCCACGTTTCGATCACGGATGAATCGGCGTTTACCATCGGCAAAAATATCGCCGTTTCGCCCGGTGCGGTGGTTTTTGAAAACGATATTTTTCAATTGATTCAATATGCACCGCTGACGCGTGAAGTCAATTTGCGGCCCTTGTTGCTGGTGCCGCCGTGTATCAACAAGTTTTACATTCTCGATCTGACGCCTGAAAATTCCTTTATTCGATACGCCGTCGAACAGGGTCATACGGTGTTTACGATGTCCTGGCGCAACATTGACGAAACACTCGGCCACCTGACCTGGGACGACTACATCGCCAATGGCGTGGTCAAGGCGATCGACACCGTCAGATTGATCACCAATGTCGACAAGATTAATCTGCTCGGCTTTTGTGTCGGCGGCACGTTGCTGGCGTGTGCGCTGGCGGTGTTGCGCCGGATGGGGCACGATGTGGTCGAAAGCGCGACGTTTCTGACGACGTTTGTTGATTTTTCGGATGTCGGTGACATCGATGCGTATATCGATGAGGCGTTTATTGAGAAACGCGAGCACGAGGTCGGTGGCGGCGGTGTCGTCAAGGGCGCCGAGTTGGCGATTGCGTTCTCATCGTTGCGCGCCAATGATTTGATCTGGAGCTACGTCGTCAGCAATTACCTGAAGGGCGCCAAACCCCCCGCGTTTGATTTGCTTTACTGGAACGCCGACAGTACCAATCTTCCCGGCCCATGGTATTGCTGGTATGTGCGCAATACCTATGTTGAAAATAATCTGATCAAACCCGACAAGGTGCGTGTGTGCGGGGTGCCGGTTGATATGAGTTATGTTGATATGCCAAGCTTTGTTTATGCATCCAAAGACGACCATATCGTGCCTTGGCGATCGGCGTTCTCCAGTGCCGCTTGTTTCAGTGGCGCTGTTGAATTTACCCTGGGCGCGTCGGGTCATATCGCGGGTGTGATTAATCCGGCATCAAAACACAAGCGCAGCTATTGGGCCGGCGCTGGCACCGATATTGCGCCTGATAAGTGGGCCGCGACCGCGACCGAGGTGCCGGGCAGTTGGTGGGGACGCTGGTCGGCATGGTTGGACGGATATGGCGGCCGAAAGATTGCCGCACGTGCGACGCCGGGCAGTGCCGACTTCCCGCCGATTGAGACTGCGCCGGGTCGTTACGTCAAGCAAAAGGCATAGCCGGATTGCTGCGCTGCGGTGCAAATCGCATTTGAAACACCTTAAACTGACATCACAAAGACAAACTCAAGAGGAGAGTGGTGATGCCGGCGACACAACGAATTGCATTGGTTACGGGCGGGATGGGCGGGCTTGGTGAAGCCATTTGTATGAAACTCGCCCGAATGGGCATCAAGGTTGTGGTCACCTATTCACCATCCAACACCAAAGCCGCCGACTGGCTCAAGGAAATGGCCGGTCGCGATTACCATTTTCATGCCTATGCGGTTGACGTCGCCGATTTTGATTCGTGTGCCGCCGCGATCGACAAAATCCAAAAAGAAGTCGGGCCGGTTGATATTCTGATCAACAACGCCGGCATCACGCGCGACATGACATTCAAAAAAATGACCAAGGTTGATTGGGCGACCGTCGTCGGCACCAACCTCGATAGCGTCTTCAATATGAGTAAACCGGTGGTGGACGGCATGGTTGAACGCGGCTGGGGTCGTGTGATCAACGTCTCATCGGTCAATGGACAGAAGGGCGCATTTGGTCAGACCAATTATTCGGCCGCCAAGGCAGGCATGCATGGTTTTACCAAGGCGTTAGCATTGGAAGTCGCCAAAAAAGGCGTGACGGTGAATACCATTTCACCAGGCTACATTGGCACGGCCATGGTTCGTGCCATTCCAGAAGATGTTCTGAACAGCAAAATCATCCCGCAGATTCCGCTCGGCCGCTTGGGCAAACCCGAGGAAGTCGCCGGTCTGTGTGCCTATCTTGCGTCCGATGAAGCCGCGTTTATCACCGGCGCCAACATCGCCATCAACGGCGGCCAACATATGCAGTAGTGGCGTTTCGCTGGTTCGCCGCGCCTTGATCGGTGGTTATTGGTAGAGATGCACGCCGCCGTTCACCGAAAGATTGGTGCCGGTAATGTAGCTCGACGCATCACTGGCCAGAAACGCAACCGCGTTGGCAATGTCATCCGGCATGCCCATGCGGTGGGTGGGAATCGATTGAATCACTTCCTGACGCGCCGCTTCGGGCATGGCCTGGGTCATTGGTGTATCAATAAAGCCGGGTGATACCGCGTTTACCGTGACACCTTTCTTGGCAACTTCCAATGCTAACGCCTTGGTGAACCCCAAAATACCCGCCTTGGCGGCGGCGTAGTTGGTTTGGCCGAAAGCGCCCTTGGTGCCGTTTACACTGGAAATATTGATGATGCGGCCCCATTCACGCGCGACCATGCCTTCAATCACATGTTTGGTCACATTAAATGCACTGTCCAGATTGGTCGACATCACCGCGCGCCATTGATCCAGCGTCATTTTGCGAAAACTCGCATCACGGGTAATGCCGGCACAATTGACCAACACATCAACGCGACCATGTTTGGCCTCAATGGTCTGGATCATTGTTTCGGTGGCGGCGAAGTCGCTGACATCGGCTTGAATCGATTCGCAGTTGTCGGGTCCAAATCCGGCCGCCGACATTGCCGCATGCCAAGGCTTCTCAGAATCCGGCACGACAAAATTGGCCACGACAAAGTAGCCATCTGCCGCCAGTCGTTTTGAGATGCCGGTACCGATGCCGCCAACACCGCCGGTAATGAGTGCAATTTTTTTCATATTTTTATGGTCCGGGATAAAAGCCAACAACAAAGCCAACAACGCAATATGGAGGGCAGCGGTATTTTAGCGACCCAAAACGAAAAAACCCCAAGAGAACAAACTCTTGGGGCGAAGTCCCTAACATGACGTTAAGGAGGAGGAGACGATATTACTTGCGTTTAGCGGCTGGCTTGACGGCCTTTTCGGCGGTTTCGGTCGCGGTTTTAAACGCGGTGTCAGCAAATGTTGTGGCCTGCTTGGCCGCTTTCGAGAAGCTATCGGTGGCGGCAGTGGTGGCAGCCAGACCATTTTTGATGGCGGCAACAAACACGTCCGAGCCGGCCGGTGCAGACTTGGCAACCTTGTCCAGATTGTCGACAACCGACTTCTGGAACTGGCTGACACCTGCTTCAACCAAGGCGCTGTACTGCGCTTGCGCAGAAGTCGCGGCAGCGTAGAAATTTTTGCTGTAGCCCATCATGAATTCCATGCCGACTTCAGCAGCATTGGTGCGCAGGGCGTTCAAATCCTGTGCGTCTTTGACGGTGGTGACGGCTTTTGCGTTTTTAGCGGTGACATCAAAGCCGGTTTTAAGCGCTTCGAGGTTGAGCGCAACCATGTGCTCGGTGCCGTTCATGCCGACCTGCGCAAACTTCATTGCAGCGTCAAGCGTGGACTTTGAGAAATCGCCGAATTGTTCGGTGGTGGTATTGAATGTGTTCATTGGGAACCTCCAAATATGAGAATGAAAAGGGTTGGGCAGCAAATCGTATTTCATCAAAAATGCTGCGCTGCACAAGACATATATTATGGGCGGGTTGGTCAAATGTCAAGAACTTTTGTTGCGCTGCACCAAAATTGGCGGGCAGCCGGTGTCATTGCCTTAGAATGGTAAAAAATGCTAATATATTCAACGTGATATTAGTTACCTAGCAGGTTGCGATAAGCGCGAAGTTTGTGCCATGCGGCAATTCAAGTCTGTTGCCTGACCCACAAAGCCAGCCATTTAATTGTGTACTGCAACACCGGCCACAATTGCACCATTACGTTTTTGCCAACGAGGAGTCTTTATGGCACGCGTCATTAAAAAATACCCAAACCGACGTCTTTACGATACCGAGACCAGCGCCTACATCACGCTCGCCGAGGTCAAACAGTTTGTGTTGAGTCAGGAAACGTTTGTTGTCCAGGACGCCAGAAGCGGCGAAGACCTGACACGCAGCATCCTGTTGCAGGTGATTCTGGAAGAAGAGTCGGGCGGTGTGCCGATGTTTTCCGCGGAAATGCTTGCCAATATCATTCGTTACTACGGCCACTCAATGCAGGGCTTGATGGGGAGTTATCTCGAGCGGTCGATCGGTGCGTTTCATGAGGCGCAGAAAAAATTTCAGGAGCAATCATCTTCGCTTTACGGCAATGTGCCGAACTTCAAGCCCGAGGCTTGGGCGCAGCTGATCCCCGGTGCCGCCGCGGTCAATCCATTGGCCAACCCAATGGGTGACTTCATCGAAAAAAGCGCTTCCAGCGTGATCGGTATGCAAGAAGAACTGCGCAAACAGGCAATGCAAATGTTTTCGTCGTTTCCCTATGCAACGCCAGGCGCAACCGGTGCCGCAAGCGCCAACGAAGACGCGCCGAAGGAATCCAAAGCGGCCAAGCCACGGGCGAAACGCGCAAAATAATTCGCCGAACTTAGAACATGTCGATACTCCGCCCGATCAAAATCTCCAAGATTGCAAAAGAAAAAATCCGCCCACCACGTGTGGGCTTTGTTTCATTGGGCTGCCCAAAAGCGCTGGTTGACTCAGAGCAAATCATCACCCAACTGCGCGCAGAAGGCTACGATATTGCGCCGGACTACAACGGTGCCGATTTGGTGGTGGTCAACACCTGTGGCTTTATTGATTCGGCGGTACAAGAGTCGCTCGACGCCATTGGTGAGGCGCTCGCGGAAAACGGCAAAGTCATTGTCACCGGTTGTTTGGGTGCCAAAGCCGGAAAGGGCGGCGACAATCTGGTCAAACAGATCCACCCAAAGGTGCTGGCTGTCACCGGCCCGCACGCCAAAGACGAGGTGATGGGACATGTGCACCAGCACCTGCCGCAGCCACACGATCCATTTATTGATTTGGTGCCACCTGCCGGCATCAAACTCACGCCGAAGCACTACGCGTATCTAAAAATTTCCGAAGGCTGCAACCACCGCTGCACGTTTTGCATCATCCCGTCGATGCGCGGCGATCTGGTGTCGAGGCCGATTGGCAGCGTCCTGCAGGAAGCGGAAAATCTGATCAAGTCGGGCGTCAAGGAATTGTTGGTGGTCTCACAGGACACCAGCGCGTATGGCGTCGATATCAAATATCGCACTGGATTCTGGAACGGCAAACCGGTAAAAACGCGTATGACCGAAATGTGTGAGGCCATGGGTTCACTCGGTGCCTGGGTTCGTTTGCACTATGTTTACCCCTACCCGCATGTGGATGAAATCATCCCGTTGATGGCCGATGGAAAAATATTGCCGTATCTGGATATTCCGTTTCAGCACGCCAATACGCGTATTCTCAAAGCGATGAAGCGTCCGGCCGCAACCGAAAAAACGCTGGAACGGATTCAGGCCTGGCGCAAGATTTGCCCGGACATCACCATTCGATCAACGTTTATCGCCGGTTTTCCCGGTGAGACCGAGGCTGAGTTTCAGGAACTGTTGGATTTTCTGGTCGAAGCACAACTAGATCGGGTCGGCTGTTTTGCCTACTCTGCGGTCGAAGGTGCGAAGGCAAATACACTCAGTGACCACGTCGATGAAGAGGTCAAACAAGAGCGTGTGGCGCGTTTCATGGCGGTGCAGGCGGGCATCAGTGCGGCCAAGTTGCAGCGCAAGGTTGGGCAAACGCTGGATGTTCTGATTGATACCATCACCAAAGACGGTGCGGTGGGACGCAGCAAAGCGGACGCCCCTGAAATCGACGGGCAGGTGGAGATTCACGGCAAACACAAACATGCGCCCGGTGATATGGCCCGCGTAAAAATTACTGCGGCGACCGCACATGATTTGGTGGCGAACTGGGCCTAGTTGCCGAATCGACCCTGGCTCAGACCAGACAACAATCATGACAAACTTGAATGCGCCAAGCAGTATGAAAACTCTTCGCTCCGGCGGCCAGATTCTGGTCGACCAACTCAAGATTCACGGCGCGGACCTCGCGTTTTGTGTTCCCGGCGAAAGTTATTTGCCGGTGCTCGATGCGTTGTACACCAACCGCGACACCATCAAGCTCATCACCTGCCGGCACGAAAGTGGTGCCGCCAACATGGCCGACGCCTATGGCAAGTTAACCGGCAAACCGGGGCTGTGCTTTGTCACACGTGGTCCGGGGGCGACCAACGCCTCGATCGGGGTGCACACCGCGTTTCAGGATTCAACACCGATGATTTTGTTTATCGGTCAGGTTGGCAGTGATTTTATTGAGCGTGAAGCATTTCAGGAAATCGACTATCGGCGCATGTTTGGCCAGATGGCGAAATGGGTGGCGCAGATTGATCGCGCCGACCGTGTGCCGGAATTCATCGCGCGTGCCTATCAGGTCGCCACATCCGGTCGCATGGGTCCGGTGGTGTTGGCGTTACCCGAGGACATGTTATCGGCAATGGTCGATGTGCCCGATGCGAAGCCGTGGCAACGCGTTGGCACATCACCCGGCAATGATGAAATCATCCGGCTTTCCAATATGTTGAAGTTGGCAAAGCGGCCATTTGTGATTGTCGGTGGTACCGGTTGGTGCACAGATTCGTGCGCGGATCTGCAAACGTTCATCGAGACCCAGCATCTGCCGGTCGGCTGCGCGTTTCGTTATCAAGACGTATTCGACAACGCCCACCCAAACTATGCGGGTGATGTTGGCATCGGCATTAATCCCAAACTCGCCGCCCGCATCAAAGCGGCAGATTTGCTCATCGCCATTGGCCCGCGCCTGGGTGAAATGACCACCGGTGGCTACGATTTGATCAGCGCGCCGATGGGGTCGGCGACCCAAAAACTGGTGCATATCCACGCCGGTGCTGAAGAGCTCGGACGCGTTTACCAGGCTGACCTGATGATCAATGCCACCATGCCGGCGATGGCGCAGGTGCTGGCCGGGTTGCCAAGCATGACCTCGGTTGCCATCGATGCCAATGTTGCCTCTGCCAATATCGACTATCAGGCCTGGCAAGGCCGCAAAGAGACCCCCGGCAACGTGCAAATGTGGGACGTGATGCAGCATCTTGAACAGGTGTTGCCGCATGACGCCATTCTCACCAACGGTGCCGGCAACTATGCGACGTGGGTGCATCGTTTTCATCGATATCACACCAGTGCCGGATTTCGCACCCAGCTTGCGCCGACATCGGGTGCAATGGGCTACGGTGTGCCTGCCGCGATTGCCGCCAAGGCGGTGCATCCACAGCGTACGGTTATTGCGTTTGCCGGCGATGGTTGTTTTCTGATGACGGGGCAGGAGCTCGCCACCGCTGTGCAGTACCAATTAAATGTAATTTTTATCGTCGTCAACAATGGCATGTACGGCACCATTCGCATGCATCAAGAGCGCGAATTTCCAGGCAATGTTCACGGCACGGCGTTGACCAATCCGGATTTTGCCGCGTATGCAAGGGCATTTGGTGCGCATGGCGAGGTGGTCGAAAACACCGCGGATTTTGCCGGCGCATTCGAGCGCGCCACCAACGCCGGTAAACCCGCGCTCATCGAAATCCGCATCGACCCGGAAGCGATTTCACCCAACACCACGTTGCAGGCAATCCGCGATGGCGCGATTGCAACCAAGGCAACCGCGGCGACCAAGGCAGCACCTGCTAAATAGTGTTGCCAGTGACTGACCAAACAAATCTGACTGAATGCCGTTTGCGCCGCGCCACCGCCGCCGACCTTCCGCGCATTGAAAACCTGATGCAGTTCTACAACTACGACCTGAGCGAGTCGACCCCGTTGTCGTTTGCTGAAAAC
>JANPDI010000066.1:0-12348 GCA_031431435.1 Burkholderiales bacterium | reverse complement strand
GGCACCACCGGCACACCGGCCTTTTCCATCAACGCCTTGGCGGCACTTTTGGACCCCATCAACGCGATGGCCTTTGGGGTCGGGCCGATAAAGGCGATGCCGGCTTTTTCACACGCTGCAGCGAACGCTTCATTTTCCGATAGAAAGCCATAGCCGGGATGCACCGCTTCTGCACCACATTGTTTGGCGATGGCCAAGATGGCATCGGCCTTCAAATACGAGTCAACCGGTCGCGGACCACCCAGGTGGTATGCCTCGTCTGCCTGGCTGACATGCTGCGCATGAATGTCGGCATCGGAGTAAACCGCAACGGTTTTGATGCCCATGCGTTTACAGGTACGGATGACCCGGCAGGCGATTTCGCCACGATTGGCGATGAGGATTTTGGTAAACACGTCGGGCGGTCGTCAGTTGATCAGCAGGTTGACCAATGTCACAACCCACATCAGGATCAGTATTGTGCAACTGGTGAGAAACGCATAAAAACGCTGCATGACGACGTTTGATGTGCACTGAAAATAACTGTGGAAACATCGTGCCACAACATAACCCCAGGCGAGCGCCAACAAAATGGGGGCATCTATCTTGGTGACAAAAATGACCAGGACAATGGTGTAAAAAAGCACCGGCACTTCAAACAGATTGCGAAAATTGTCCGACGCGCGGGTATCGCTGATGGCCGCCGACATTTCAGCCGATGTCGCCACTTTTTGTGGATGCAGGCGATTGGTCTTCATAAAAGCGACGCGACGGCGCAGCATGGTGCCGGCGACCACACACACCAGCAATAACATCGCAAACAGCGGAAAGAGCATTTGTTTTGATTCCATTTCAGTCGCCTATCGTCCAGTTGGGTTTACGTTTATCCAGAAATGCGCGCAGGCCTTCCTGGCCTTCCGCACTGACGCGCACGCGGGCAATTCGCGCGGCAGTGTCACCAATTAATTCGCTCGAGAGCGGCTGATTGGCGACAGCGTTGATCAACTGCTTGGCTTCACCGATGGCGGTCGGGCCGGCAGCGAAGATGGCGGCGATGATGGTTTCAATCTTCAAATCCATGTCGTCATCGCTGTTGCACAACTCGGAAAGCAGGCCGAGGCGATAACCTTCAGCCGCGTCAAACCGCTCGCCGGTCAGAAAATAACGGTGTGCGGCGCGTTCGCCGATGGCGGCGATGACATACGGCGAAATCACCGCCGGAATCAACCCCAAACGCACCTCAGACAAGGCAAACGCCGCGTCGAGAGTGCCGACGGCAATGTCGCAACACGCAATCAAACCGACACCGCCACCGTACGCCGGGCCCTGCACACGCGCGATGGTCGGCTTGGAAAGCGTGTGCAGTGTGTGCATGAGTTCGCCAAGCGCCATGGCGTCGCGGGTATTTTCCGCTTCACTGTAGGCGGCAACCCGCTCCATCCAATGCAAGTCGGCACCGGCGGAAAAGGATTTGCCGTTGGCTGACATGACCACCACCCGTACGTCGGGCAACTGATCGAGCGCCTTCAGATGCTGCGTTAAATCGGCGATCAATGCGTCGTCGAACGCGTTGTGTTTGTCAGGCCGGTTAAGCGTGATGATGGCGATTGGCCCGTCTATTTCGGAAATGACATAACGCATGTCGGGTCTTTGTTGGGGAGCGTACCGTTGAGGAGTGAGACGTGACAGAAAAGAGGGTGAGTGGGTATTGGTAATACCAGCTAATCATGCCTGGTGAGTCCACGCCGGTTCAAATTTGTTTAACTCTATCATCCCCGTGGTGGGATGTTGGCGGAGAGTGAAAAATGACCTTCCGGCAGCCTATGATGCTCGTCATTCTGACCCACAAAATATGACGATCACCCTGAATGACAAATACGCCAAACACGGCGTTAAATATCGTGACCGGGCGGAGGCGCGGTGGCGTGTGGCGGCCGGCGAATTCAACCCGAAAGTGCGACAACTTAACTGACGCTAGGAAGTGGCAAGACGCGTGTCTGCATCGCCACACTTCAACCGCCAAGTCAAAGGCGTCGTTATGGATTATCGGCATCGTGCCGAAAACAAACGGTATCAGCCTTTTCGGCTTGCCTTTCGAAACAGTAAGTCGCCAAAATTTCCACGATGCGTGTCGCTGGGCGTCGCGACATCGTGCCCATTTGTTGATGTAGGACCTGCCGACAATATAGGCCGACCGCGTTAGAGGTCTTGGGGCTCGATTTGATCGATGGCCACGCGGCACTTATTGCACCTGTTGTTGTCAATTGTGCCGAGCGGCGAATAGGACGACCGCATGAAACCGGCAATTGTTGGTTGGCGAACAGACCAGCCGGCGATGACCCAGCAATATGCTGTCTGGGCTGGTTGGTGGCGATTGGAGAGCGTGATGCTGAGTCAGAAGGAACAAGACTGCGTTGTCGCCTTGAATGCATGTGGCGCCGCGTGTTTGTATTGCGCGGCTGCGTGTGTGAAAAGCGACGACATTAAAATGATGGCCTCGTGCATCGCACACGATCTCGAATGTGCCGACTTTTGCCGAATGGCCGCAGCGTCTATTTCCCGCGGCGATACCCATTCGAGGGCGATCACCGCAATTTGTGCAAACATATGCGACGTCTGCGCAGCCGAGTGTGGAAAACATAAAGCCGATCATTGTGTTGCCTGCGCTGAAGCCTGCGGCCGTTGTGCCGCAGCGTGCCATGCAATGATCTCGTGAGCCAACTTTCGAAAAACAGGCAGATCGTCGCGCTCCTGGCAATACTCACGCTGAGTTTTATTGCCGCCGGACTCGGCGGCCTGGCGTCGCTGAATGCCGGCTCGTTCTATTCGCAGCTCGCGCGTCCTGAATGGGCGCCAGCGTCGAATATCTTCGGCCCGGTTTGGACCGTCCTGTACATCATGATGAGCATCGCTGCCTGGCTGGTCTGGCGCGTCGGGGGCTATGCCACCGCAAGAGTCGCGCTCAACCTGTACTTGATGCAGCTGTTTGCCAACGCATTGTGGACTTGGCTCTTCTTCTATTGGCACAGTGGCGCGTTGGCATTTATCGACATCATGCTGCTTTGGGGACTGATCGTGGCAACGATGGGCGCATTTTGGCGTATCAGGCCGCTCGCCGGCATGCTGCTCATTCCTTACTTGCTTTGGGTTAGTTTTGCGGCCGCGCTTAACTATTCGCTGTGGCAGCACAACCCGCAATTCCTGGGGTAATGCGTGGGCTGCCTGCCAATTAATTCCAATCAGTCTTGTGTGACGCACGCGGTCAACGCAGCCGCCGTTTCGCCAGATTGGCGGGTAGGGCTTGCGCCCCTCTATTTTTTGGAAACGGAATTATCAACCATCATGCAAACAGATCAATCATGAATCAGCTCAAAACCTTTTTAAATTCGCCGGTGAAAGCCTCAAGAATTATCGGCACCGACGTTGTTGATCCCGGCGGGGAGAACCTCGGCGACGTCAAGGAAGTTGTGATTGATCCGCACACAGGCCGGGTTGCCTATGTTGTGGTCTCGTTTGGCGGTTTTCTCAGTATGGGCGAGAAACTATTCGCCATTCCGTTTGGCGCGTTCCAATACAACCCTGGCAGCGGCGCGTATGTGCTCGATATTTCGAAGCAACGGCTTGAAGCGGCACCCGGCTTCAGCGCCGACAAATGGCCGTCGATGGCAGACGAACAATGGCATCGTGACATCTATAAATACTATGACCGCCCGCCCTATTGGGAATAGCCTGCCGGGCGGCAGCATCGGCGATTTGTATTGGTTGAATCGGCCGTACCGTACGGCTCGGACGAATTGTCAGCAATACCGAAGGATCGGCGTGGGCTCTCATAAATGAAGAATGCGATTGATCTTGCCGGCTTGTCGTAACACTAAAAGGAGAATCGTGATGTTGTACACCATTGTTGTTGTGCTGGTTATCTTGTGGTTGCTGGGGTTGGTCACGTCCTACACGATGGGCGGACTCATCCACATTTTGTTGGTTGTCGCGATTATTGTTGTCGCCGTCAACCTCATCAACGGACGCAAATCGTAGCAACAAACAGGAGATGGTGGATGCGATGTCGATCAGGCATCTTTACGATGTCGATTAAGTGGTGGTGTCACGCGTTGTTGGCCGTGGGTCTCATTGGGCTCACTGGCTGCGTACCGCTTCGACCATTAACGACCGGCAGCGATCGGCCGGCAACACCAACGATCACTAGTGCGGCGTCAGGTGGTGTTGCACTGACGGCGCCAACCAGCGCGATGGCAGGGGCAAGTGGGGCGCTGTCAAAGGGTGCAAGCCGTGCCGTTTTGGAAGCGCTGAGTAAACACGGCGATGAAACAGCGATTTTTGAGCGCCACCTGGCGATTGAAGAGAAAATTGCCGGCACGCCGCTGGTCGTGAGTAACAGGTCAACGCTGTATCAGGATGGTGATACAACCTATGCGGAGATGTTCAAGTTGATCGCCGCGGCAAAGGATCACATCAACATCGAAACCTATATCATCGAGGACGACGAAATCGGTAGACAGTTTTCTGATGCACTTATCGAACAGCAGCGGCGGGGCGTGCAGGTTAGCTTGATCTATGACAGCGTGGGTTCGCTGCAGACACCAAAAGCATTTTTTGACCGCCTCCGCGATGCCGGCGTCAGGACACTTGAATTCAATCCGGTAAACCCGTTCAACGCAAAAAAAGGCTGGGAGTTGAATCAGCGTGACCACCGTAAATTGCTCATCGTTGATGGTCACAGCGTATTTTTGGGCGGCGTAAACATCAGCAGTGTGTATTCCAGCGGTTCTGCCGGCCATCGCGCAAAGCAGACGAGGTCAGACGCCAAAACCAAGTGGCGGGATACACATTTGCTGTTGCAAGGCCCGGTTGTCGCGGATTTTCAGCGCATGTTCATCGCCACGTGGACGAAGCAAAAAGGCGCGCCGCTGCCGGACAAGAACTACTTTCCAACGCCAATTGCGCGTGGCCGGGAAGTGGTTCGCGCAATTGCCAGTTCGTCAGACGATGGCGGCGGGCAGATGTACCAGACGTTACTGTCGGCAATCGCCAGCGCTGAAACCTCAATTGCGCTGACCAACGCCTACTTTGCGCCTGACGAACACATCATGGCGGCACTCGCCAATGCGGTTGCGCGCGGCGTAGAGGTGCGCATTATTTTGCCGGGGAAGACCGATTCTTCGCTCATCTTTCACGCCGGCCGGTCGTACTATGCGGCGCTGCTGAAATCGGGCGTGCGGGTTTTTGAGCGTCAGCAAGCCTTGTTGCACGCCAAGACCGCACTGATCGATGGTGTCTGGTCAGCCGTCGGCTCGAGCAATTTGGATTGGCGCAGCTTTCTGCACAACGACGAAGTCAATGCGGTTGTGCTGGGCACCGGGTTTGGTAAACAGATGGACGCGATGTTTGAAAAAGATTTGTCGGCGTCGACCGAAATCACCGCCACGACCTGGCAGGACCGTTCACTGTTGCTGCGTCTGCTGGAGCAAGCGGCAAGATTGTGGGTTTATTGGTTATGAACACAAACACGGTTACGCATCTGGATATCGCTGGCAGCGGCAAATGCGTCGTCACCAATCGATGACAATGCGACGCACAGCAGCCGGTTTTGCCACCGTATTGTTATGTCTGGCAATGTTCTCGTCGCGTTTGATGGCGGCGGAGGGACACAACAATACCGGCGAAACGGACGTCGGCAATGCCGAAAAGCCCATGCTCAGCGCGGCGGCATCGCAAGCGGCTGCACTCGCATTGATGACCCGCTATCGGGCGATGCGCAGTCAGCTGGCGGCCAGTGCATTCAACCGGCCGCTGCTGCTCGAGTCGGTGCAGTCGGCAAACAGCCTGAAGGGGGAGGTATATGCGGTCGTTCCGTACGCTTTCCCGGCATTGAGCGAAGATCTCACCAGCCCGAATGGATGGTGCGTCATTCTGAATTTGCACCTCAATACAAAGTTCTGCCGTGCCGAGTTGTCCAATACACCGACACAGTTGCTGGTTAACCTGGGTGAAAAAGTCGATCAGCCATTGGCGGAAACGTTTCGAATCACATTTCAATGGCAAGTCACCGCAAAGAATTCCCAAAACATGCAGATACTGCTAAGTGCTGCCAGCGGACCATTGGGCACGCATGACTATCGTATTGCACTCGATGGTGTGCCGTTGGCGTCCGGCGAAACGTTCCTGCGACTGTCCTACTCCTACGGCTTTGGTTTCGTCAGCAAGATCGCCGCGCAGGCGTATTTGGCAACCGCCGGCCGGGCAAAGGTTGGCTTCACCGTGTCGGGGCAAAAGGATGGTGTACCAATTTATGTCGATGGCATGCGCGGGCTCATTGAGAGAAATACCATGCGCTACCATCTGGCGATTGAATCATTCCTGGGTGCACAGTCGATCGCGGCGCCGCTACGATTTGAGAAACGGATAAATGATTGGATCAATGCGGTCGAACGTTATCCACGGCAGTTGCACGAATTGGAAAAGCCCCAGTATCTGGAGATGAAACGTCGGGAGAATCAGCGGCAAATTCAGGCGGAATCGGTTGGTTGATGCCACGCCGAAACCGTTCAACCGGGATTGCCGCGACGTCAAACCTATTCGCCCGTAAGGGGCAGGTGACTTGCCGCTATAGATTTACATTCTAAACACGCCGTATTCGGTCTTTTCAATCGGTGCATTCATCGAAGCGGAAACCGCCAAGCCCAGCACCATGCGGGTTTGCGCGGGGTCGATCACACCGTCATCCCACAGCCGTGCGGTGGCGTAATACGGGTTGCCCTGTTTTTCGTATTGATCGCGAATCGGCGCTTTGAAGGCTTCTTCTTCGTCGGCCGACCAAACACCGCCCTTGCTTTCGATGCCGTCGCGCTTGACGGTTGATAACACCGAGGCGGCCTGTTCGCCACCCATCACCGAAATGCGTGCGTTCGGCCATGCCCATAAAAAGCGTGGATTAAACGCACGACCACACATGCCGTAGTTGCCGGCGCCGAACGAGCCGCCGATGATAACGGTAAATTTTGGCACCTTGGCGCATGAGACCGCCGTGACCATCTTGGCGCCGTCCTTGGCGATACCGCCGGTTTCATATTTTTTGCCGACCATAAAGCCGGTGATGTTTTGCAGGAAAATCAACGGCACGCCGCGCTGGTTACACAGTTCGATAAAGTGGGTGCCCTTGAGCGCCGACTCGGAAAACAAAATGCCGTTGTTGGCGATGATGCCGACTGGATGACCGTAGAGGTGCGCAAAGCCGCACACCAGTGTGGTGCCGTACAGCGCCTTGAATTCGTGAAACTCAGACCCGTCAACAATACGTGCGATCACCTCGCGGATATCAAACGGCTGTTTGGTGTCCTTGGGGATGATGCCGTACAGGTCATCGGCGGGGTAGGCTGGTTCAATCGCCTCACGCATCGCCAACGCGGAGAACTTCTCGCGATTCAGGTGGGAAACAATTTCACGGGCGATACCGAGAGCGTGTTTGTCGTTCTCAGCCAGATGATCGGTGACACCCGAGGTGCGTGAATGCACATCACCGCCACCCAGTTCTTCAGCGGTGACGACTTCGCCGGTTGCGGCCTTCACCAACGGCGGGCCGCCGAGAAAAATGGTGCCTTGATTTTTGACGATGATCGATTCATCACACATTGCGGGTACATAGGCGCCACCGGCAGTGCATGAACCCATCACACAGGCGATTTGGGGAATGCCTTTTGCGGAAAGGTTGGCCTGATTGTAAAAAATGCGACCAAAATGTTCTTTGTCCGGAAACACCTCGTCTTGCAGTGGCAAAAATGCGCCGCCGGAATCGACCAGATAGACACACGGCAAATTGTTCTGCATCGCGACTTCTTGTGCACGCAGATGTTTTTTGACCGTCATTGGATAGTAGGTGCCGCCCTTGACGGTGGCATCGTTGGCGACAATTACGCAGTCGATACCGGATATGCGCCCGATACCGGTGATGACACCTGCGCCGGGGGCGTCAAACCCATCCTTGCCGTACATGCCCCATGCGGCCAGCGGCGAAAGCTCCAAAAACGGTGATCCCGGGTCGAGCAGTGCCTTGACCCGATCACGCGGCAACAGTTTTCCGCGCGCGGTGTGTTTGGCGTTGGCGGCCTCACCACCACCTTGTGCCGCGGTCGCCGTATGCGCCTGCAGTGTCGTGACCAGGCTGCGCAAATGCGCCTGATTCGCCAGAAAGGCGGGGGACAGCGTATCAATCTTTGATTTGATTTGCGGCATGGTTATTTTCTGGTGGCGACAAAAGTTTTGTTTGGTTTGCAATATGCAATCTGGGTGATTGAGGCAATTCCTTAGTCCTTCGCCATTTCACGTGCAATCACCATGCGTTGAATTTCACTGGTGCCTTCATAAATCTGGGTGATGCGGGCATCGCGGTAATAGCGCGCCACCGGATAGTCCTCCAGATAACCGTAGCCGCCGTGAATCTGAATTGCCTTTGAACACACCCATTCGGCGAGTTCGGAGGCAAACAGTTTTGCCTGCGACGCTTCAGACAGACACGGCAAATTGGCGTCGCGCATCTTGGCGGCGTGAATGATCATCAATCGCGCTGCGTTGATGCGGGTTTGCATGTCGGCGAGCAAATTGGCGATCGACTGGTGTTCGACAATCTTCTTGCCGAACTGGTCACGATCTTTGGCGTAGGCGAGTGCCGCTTCCATGGCGGCGCGGGCGATGCCGAGCGCTTGTGCGGCAATACCGATGCGGCCGCCTTCAAGATTCGACAGGGCAATGGCCAGGCCTTTGCCGCGCGGACCAAGTAAATGGTCTTCCGACACGCTGCAATCCTGAAACGTGATCGGACAGGTATCGGAGGCGCGGATGCCGAGTTTATTCTCGGGCGGTCCAACGTTAAAGCCGGGCGTACTGGTGGGCACAATAAAACACGAAATGCCTTTTTTGCCGAGATCGGGATCGGTCACCGCAAACACAATGGCGACAGCCGCACGCTTGCCGTTGGTGATGAATTGTTTGGCACCGTTAATGACCCATTTGCCGTCCTTAAGCTCGGCACGGGTTTTGAGATTATTTGCCTCCGAACCGGCTTGTGGTTCGGTCAAACAAAAACAGCCGATCTTGGTGCCGGCCGCCAAATCCCGCAAATACATTTGTTTTTGTGCGTCCGTGCCCCAGGCGTGGATCGGCCCGCAACCGACTGAATTGTGCACACTCATCAATGTTGATGTTGACGCATCGGCCGCCGCAACTTCTTCAATCGCCAATGAATACGCGACGTAGTCAGAAAACGAGCCACCCCATTCGTCCGGTACCGTCATACCAAGCAAACCAAGCGCACCCATCTGCGCGACGGTTGCATCCGGAATCCATTTATCGCGCTCCCATTGTGCGGCGTTTGGCGCGAGTTCGTTTTGCGCAAACTCACGCGCCATGTCACGCACGGCGCGCTGGTCTTCGGTCAAAAAATGATCGGTTGAATGCATTTATTGGTCGGCTTTTTTGAGCCGGTCATCGGCAACCTTGGCGGCTTCATCGGCCATTGCCTTGGCTTTATCCATGGCTTTGAGCTGGTCCCCAAACACCGGGCTTTCACGCGCCTTGGCCGCGGATGCCTCGCGTTCAGATTTGAGCTGCCCGGCCGATTTTTCGGTTGGCTCTGCGGTCTTGCCGCAAGCGGCGACACAAAGCGCCAAAACAATCAATAACAATAAACGATTGATCGGAAAAATCACCATGACAGCGGGCTTCCGTCGTAATCAAAAAATGCGCCGTTGGATGACGCAGTGGCATTGGCGATCACCTTGCGCATGCCGGCGATGCTGACCGATGGGTCGATATCGGCATCGCTGCCGCCCATGTCGGTCTTGACCCAACCCGGATGCATGACAAACGCGGTGATGCCCTGTGGCCCGTATTCAATCGATGCCGCTTTGACCACGGCGTTGAGCGCCGCTTTGCTGGCGCGATAGGTCGGGCCGACGGCGCTGGACATAAGCGAAATCGAACCCATTTTGCTGGTGACAAAGGCGAATTTGCCGCCGGTTTTGATCAGCGCAGGCGCCACCACCGGAATGGCCTGCATGGCACCGAATACGTTAGCGTGCATGACGTCATCAAACATTGTTTTTGATGGCGCAACCGATGGTCCGTCGCGTGTGCCAAATACGCCGGCATTGTAAATACAGACATCAATACTGGCGCCATCAAGCGCGCGTTGAAGGCCGGTGAAACTGTCCGGATCGCTGACATCGAGTCGAATCGCGGTGGCACCGACGGCCGAAAGCAGGGCGTCTTGCTCAGGCGAACGGCAGGTGCCAAGCGTCAGCCAGCCATCCTTTCGGTATTGGCGGACAAATTCGAGCCCCAGGCCGCGCGACGCACCAATAATGAGAACGGATTTCATAAAAACAAAGTCCTTATTGGGCGGGCGTTTTCAGCGAAAAATGCCTGAAAACGACCGTCCCTATTGGTGTTTCAAAATAATTAGAGAATTTCCACCGCGAGCGCGGTGGCTTCGCCGCCGCCGATGCATAACGATGCGATGCCACGTTTGCCGCCACGCGCCTTGAGCGCGTGTAACAGGGTGACAATCAAACGCGCACCCGAGGCGCCGATTGGATGGCCCAGGGCACACGCGCCACCGTTGACGTTGACCTTGTCGTGCGGCAGATTCAAATCCTTCATCGCCGCCATGGTCACGACGGCAAACGCTTCGTTGATCTCGTAAAGATCCACATTGGCCGGACTCCAGCCGAGTTTCTTGTGCAATTTGTCGATCGCACCAACCGGGGCGGTGGTGAACCACTCGGGTTCATGGGCATTGGAGGCGTGGCCGGCAATGCGCGCAATCGGTGTGATGCCGCGCGCTTTGGCGTCTGACTCTTTCATCAGAATCAAAATCGCCGCGCCGTCTGAAATCGATGACGACGATGCGGCGGTTACGGTGCCGTCTTTGTTGAAGGCGGGCTTTAACGATGGTATTTTGTCCGGCTTGCATTGGCCCGGTGGTTCGTCGGTGGCAAGCACGGTGTCGCCGCCGCGGCCTGACACCGTCACCGGTGCGATTTCCGCGGCAAATGCGCCGCTGGCAACGGCGGCCTGCGCACGCCTGACACTCTCAGTGGCAAAGGCATCCTGATCGGCACGGGTAAAACCATATTTTGCGGCGGTCGCATCGGCAAATATGCCCATTGATTTACCGTCGTAGGCGTTTTCCAAACCGTCAAACGCCATGTGGTCGAGCGCCTTGAAATGGCCGTAGCGATAACCCTGACGCGCCTTGGGCAACATGTGCGGCGCATTCGACATCGACTCCATGCCGCCGGTGATGACAATATCCACCGACCCGGCGAGGATGGCGTCAAAGCCCATCATGGTGGTCTTCATGCCGGAGCCGCAAACCTTATTGACGGTGGTGCAGGTGGTGGTGTTGAGCAAATCCGCACCCAACACGGCCTGACGCGCAGGCGCCTGGCCAAGTGCGGCGGGCAATACACAGCCGATCAGCGCTTCAGTGATATCGGCGGGCTTCAGCCCAGATTGCGCAACCGCCGCCTTGATGGCAACCGATGCGAGTTGTGGTGAGGTGAGGCCGACCAGTTGACCGTTCATGGAACCGATCGGGGTGCGTTTTGCCGCGACGATGACGATGGAATCTGACATTTTATGAGGTCCTTTGTACTGTCGCACCGGCGGAGGCCGGTGCCTAATTTACCGTTTGAAACTTGGGCACCGGCCTCCGCCGGTGCGACAACTAATACGAGCCGAACAACAACGTCAATAGCAGTGCCGCGCCGGCCACAACAAAAAACCACGCTGAGCGTTTCACCCAATTCGGAGCACTTTTCTGAAAGATGCCCGCGATTGACTGCGCAATCACGTCAAACATGAAGGGCATTCACGCTAAGCGCTCTCCCCAAACAACTCGCGCCCGATCAACATTCTGCGAATCTCATTGGTCCCCGCACCGATGTCGTACAGCTTCGCATCGCGAAACAATCTTCCGGTCGGGTATTCATTGATATAACCGTTGCCACCCAGACATTGGATGGCTTCGAGTGTGACTTTAACCGCCGATTCAGACGCATACAAAATGCACGCCGCCGCGACTTTGCGTGCGGCGCGTCCACGGCCGCTGTCAAGCATGGTCGCAACTTTGTAGCTGAATGCGCGCGAGGTTTGCAGCGCCACATACATGTCAGCCAGCTTGCCCTGCATGAGGCCGAAGGTGCCGATGGCCGCGCCAAATTGTTTACGTTCATGGATGTACGGCAACACCACATCCATGGCGGCCTGCATGATGCCGATCGGTCCGGCCGAGAGCACGGTACGTTCGGTATCGAGACCCTTCATCAACACCGTTGTCCCGCCGTTGACCTGGCC
>JANPDI010000065.1:0-2420 GCA_031431435.1 Burkholderiales bacterium | reverse complement strand
TGCTGACACTTTCCGGCTGCGGATACAACGATTTTCAGGCCAAAGACGAGGGCGTGAAAAAAGCCTGGGCCGAAGTGGTCAACCAATATCAGCGCCGCTCGGATCTGATCCCCAATCTGGTCGCCACGGTGCAAGGTTATGCCTCGCAGGAAAAAGACGTGTTGCTTGGCGTCACCCAGGCGCGCTCAAAAGTCGGCTCGGTGAATCTGACCGCCGACGCCTTAAACGACCCGAAAGCGGTTAAAAATTTCCAGGCCGCACAGGGTGAATTGTCGTCGGCCTTGTCGCGTTTGCTGGTGGTGTCGGAAAACTATCCGCAACTCAAATCTGACGCAAACTTCCGTGAACTCCAGTCACAACTGGAAGGCACGGAAAACCGCATCACGGTTGCACGTAAACGCTTCACCGAGTCGGTTGAAGGCTACAACGTGCTGACACGTTCGTTCCCATCAAACCTCACGGCAATGTTGTTTGGCTACAAGGTCAAAGAGCAATTCACGGTGGAAAACGAAAAGGCGATTTCAGTTGCGCCGAAAGTCAACTTCGGTGCACCGGCAACGCCAGCAACCCCCGCCACGCCGGCACCTGCACCAGCCGCGCCCGCAACGCCGGCACCGACCAAGTAGTCACATAGACCAATGGTCGGACTCGCACCGGCGGGGCCACTGCGCCTCGCCGGGCAACACTTTCTGCCACACAATCCTGCCACGGCTGGTCGCTTGAGGCTGGCCGCCGCGTGTTTGTTCACGCTGGTTTTGTGGATGCTTCAGGCGTCGCTGGGTGCCGGTGTGTTTGCGGCAGAAGGCGACCCGCTGCCGGTGCCAAAGTTGGAAAAGCGCGTCACCGACCTGACGGCGACATTGTCGAACGAGGAAGCCGCTAGAATCACCGAACGCATTCGGATTTTTGAGCAAAAAAAGGGCGGCCAGATTGTCGTGCTGGTGGTGGGCTCCTCCCAACCCGAAGCGATTTTTGATTTTGCCCTGCGGGTCGGCGACGCGTGGAAATTGGGCCGCAAAGGGGTCGACGACGGCGTGTTGTTTGTCATCGCCAAGGACGATCGCAAGATGCAGATACTCACCGGCCCCGGCGTGCAGGGTGTGCTGACCGACGCGGTATCCAAACGCATCATTGCCGAAATTGTTGCGCCGCGTTTTCGCGAAGGCAAATTCGCCGACGGCATTTTTAACGCGGTCGACAAGATGGCCGCGGTGATCGACGGCGAAGCCCTGCCACCGCCGCCACAAAAACGCAAAGCCAGCAAATCCGATGGTGGTGACAACTTCATCATGCTCGCCGTGTTTGCCGCCATTTTTATCGCGCCAATACTGCGTGCGATATTGGGCCGCTTTTTGGGTGCCACCGCCACCGGCGGCGTCACTGGCGCGGCGGCGTGGTTCCTGGCAGGTGGAATGTTATTTCCCATCATTGCCGGGGTCATCGTATTCATCGTGGCGTTACTGGCCGGTGGCAAAGGCATGTTCCATGGCGGCGGTGGCTTCGGCGGCGGCGGTTGGTCGTCAGGTGGTGGTGGATCGTCGGACAGTTTTTCCGGCGGCGGTGGCGGCTTTGACGGCGGCGGCGCCTCGGGAGATTGGTGATGGCGTTTCTTAAACGATTTTTCCGCCACGTGTGGATGTCACCGCTGATTGCGCGGCGGTCATTTTCATCCGCAACGCTCGGCGCCATCGAGCAAGCCGTCGCCGCGTGTGAAAAAACCCATCGCGGCGAGGTTCGGTTTGTGGTCGAAGCCGAACTCACCACGGGCCAGTTGTGGGCCGGCCAGTCGTCACGCGCACGTGCGGTCGAGGTATTTTCCGGCTTGCGCGTGTGGGATACCGAAGAGAATAACGGCGTGCTGGTGTATGTGTTGCTGGCCGATCACAAAGTCGAAATTGTTGCCGACCGTGGCATTCACAAACACGTTGGGGTTGCCCGATGGCAGGCGATCTGCAAAGAAATGGAACACCATTTTAAACGCGGCGAATTCAGCGAAGGCAGCCTGATGGCCATCAATAAAATCGGCGTGGAATTGGCGCATTATTTTCCGGCCAATGGTACCAATGACAATGAGCAGTCGGATAAGCCGGTGATGTTGTAAGTAGTAGGGGTTTGCCGGTTGGTGAAAATCAGCTTGAACTTCACATTCAGCACGGGCAATATGGGGCAAATTGCGCTTGCTGGAAAACGTGATTTGTGACGGCGGTACATTGACGGCGATGAATGATGAAGCCTGTTGGCGACAAGCGTATTTTTCGACGTTTGACTGGAATGTTAGGGCGCACCGTGGAATGTGATGCGGATGTGGTGCTGCCTAAATTGCGTTCGGCGGCAGTAAAGTGGTCGCATAAATCGTGGAGGGTAATTATGATCTTCTCGTTGCGTGCAATGGCATCAGCCTTCGCGGCATTGGCATGTCT
>JANPDI010000064.1:0-14639 GCA_031431435.1 Burkholderiales bacterium | reverse complement strand
GTTGGTTGCGCGCCGATACTTGTATTGACCGGCAAAGGTAAACGAACCCAACAGGACGGCGGTTTGCTGAAGGGGACCAAGGAATTTGCCGATCTGGCCGAGGCCGTCCGGCATTTGGTCAGCGAAGGCGTTGGCAGTCCGCGCGCATGATCTACCTGCGTTCAACCGCGTTTTTTGTGTTGGGGATCCTCAACACCATCTTTTTCGGATTGTTCACCGTACCATTGTCGATTGTCTGGCACGACGTCGGTTATGAATGTGCGCGTTCGTGGGGTTGGCGGGTATTGTGGCTCGCCAAACACGTATGTTTTATCGACTATCAGGTTCGTGGGTTGGAAAATGTCCCCTCATCACCGACCGTCATCATGGCCAAGCATCAGTCCGCGTGGGAGACCGTCGGCCTTCTTTGCCACTTGCCGCGCGGTGTTTGGATCATCAAGCGGGAGTTGGTATGGCTGCCGATTATCGGCTGGGTGTTGGCGGGCTTGAAATCGATTGCCATTGACCGCAGCAGCGGCAGAAGTGCGCGCGATCAAATTCTTGAGCAGGGAAAAGATCGTATTGCCCGTGGCTATTCGGTGCTGATTTTTCCGGAGGGGACACGGGTGGCCCCCGGCGAACGGCGAAAGTACGGGTTGGGTGGTGCGTTACTCGCCGCGGGCGCAAACGTGCCGGTGCTGCCTATCGCACACAATGCCGGCGAATGCTGGCGTCGCAATGCATTCCTGAAGTATCCCGGCATGGTGACCATGTCAATCGGTGCGCCGATCGATACCGCCGGTAAGGATGCCGCGCAGGTCACGCAAGAAGTCGAGACGTGGATTGAGGCTGAGATGCTGCGTTTGCCAAAAGCGAACTGATCCCTCCCGGGGCCGACACGGATGAATCACTAACATGAACTTTGATCTCTTCGACAGAATCGGTGAATTGTTGTCGCCGGTCGCGGCCAAGCCAAAACGTGGCAACCTGCGTCCGGCGAAAGAGGAAAGCGACCATAGCATTGCGCTGGATGGCCGGCGTGTTGATTACAAACTGGTGCGCCGCCGCGGCCGCCGCGGGGTTGGCCTAAAAGTCGATGGCATGGGGCTCACGGTTGCCGCGTCACTCACCACGCCGATTTCAACCATTGAAAGTATGATCGACCAGCACGCCGGGTGGGTGAATAAAAAGCTGGGCGAATGGTCACAACGCCGGATCGTTCCACAGCGTTGGGAAACCGGCACGGTCATCACATTCATGGGCGAGTCGTTGACGCTGATGATCGATGTCGGTCACGCACGCGCAAGCGCTGAACGCGCCATGAGCCACTTGTTTGTAAAGGTCAAAACGGCCGAGCCGGCATTGATTGAGAAAGCGGTGGTCGCGTGGATGAAAAAGCAGGCATTGCCGCATTTGGCACAACGTACGTTTTTGTTTGCGCGGCTGCATCAACTCACACCACCACGGGTATTTCTGTCCAGCGCAAACAGCCGTTGGGGCAGCTGCAACGCGCGGCGCGAGGTGCGGTTTTCATGGCGCCTCATCAAGGCAAGTCCGGCGTTGATTGATTACGTGGTGTGCCATGAGCTCGCGCACTTGCGGCACATGAATCACTCTGCAGCGTTTTGGGCGGAGGTCAGACGCATGTGCCCCGAATTTGAAACGCTGAAGAAAGAACTCGATCGGCACGACCATCAGTTTCGGGCGTTTTGAAGAATATCATTTGGCCGGTGATTTCAAACCCGCCATTTGGCGGGCGCTTTCAAGCAAAAATGCCCGGAACAGCGCGCCTGCTCTAGGACTTCATAGCCGGTGCATTGCCCGCTATTGCATCGGCCAATGCAACAAACTCGGCAACCGATAGTGTCTCAGCGCGGCGCTTCGGGTCGATGCCGCAGTTGCTGATCTGGTCGGCATTCATGAACGGTTTGAGGGTATTCCCGAGGGTTTTGCGGCGTTGACCAAACCCGGCGGTAACGATGGCCGCAAAACGTGTTTCATCCCGCGCCTGCAAACGATCGGCGGCAAGCGGCGACATGCGCACAATTGCCGAATCGACTTTTGGCGGCGGGGTAAACGCACCGGGGGGAACGATAAACAGTCGCGTCATGGCAAACCGATACTGCAACATCACCGAAAGGCGCCCGTAGTCGGCCGAATCAGGCGGGGCGACCATGCGGTCAACCACTTCCTTTTGCAGCATGAAGGTGCCGTCGATCAGTTGATCGGCGTATGTACCCAGATGAAACAAAAATGGTGTTGAAATGTTGTAGGGCAGGTTGCCGACACAACGAAACCGCCCGCCGAGCACGGAAAAGTCAAACGCCAACACATCCTGTTCGTGCAGCGTAACAGCCGCTTCGTCAAATTCTCCGCGTAATGCCGCGGCCAGATCGCGGTCGATTTCGACCGCATGCAGATGGTCAAGTTGTCCGAGCAACGGTCGGGTGAGCGCGCCCGGCCCGGGGCCGATCTCGATCATGACGTCGTTGTGCATCGGTTGGATCGCGCTGACGATCCGGTCAATGTAATGGCGGTCGGTCAGAAAGTGTTGACCGAATTTTTTCTTGGCGCGTGGCAGCATGTTTGCGCAGCTAATGTTTTGACGCCGCGCCGTGTTGCGCCAGTTCCAGCGCCAGTGCAACCGCCGCATACATGCTGCCGGAATCAATCATGCCGGTCCGGCCGGCGAGATCGAGCGCGGTACCGTGATCGACGGAGGTGCGAATGATCGGCAAGCCGAGGGTGACATTGACGCCCTGGCCAAAACTGGCGTGTTTTAACACCGGCAGACCCTGATCGTGATACATCGCCAGCACGGCGTCCGCGCGGTTGAGATGCTGATGGGTAAACAGTGTGTCGGCTGGCAGCGGGCCTTCGAGCAGCATGCCTTCGTGTTGCAGGGCGCGGATGACCGGCGCGATGATGTCTATTTCTTCGCGACCCAGATGACCGGATTCACCGGCATGTGGATTTAGCCCCGCCACCAAAATACGCGGCCGGGCAATACCAAACCGGTCACGAAGATCATTGTTGAGCACGTGCAAGGTGTCAACCAGCCGGTGGCGGGTGATTGCCGCCGGCACGTCGCGCAGCGGCATGTGAATGGTCGTGAGGGCGACGCGAAGCACGGGATTGGTGCCGCCGACCAGCATCATCACCACCATCGATGCGCCGGTTTTTTCGGCCAGATATTCCGTGTGGCCGGTGAATGCGACACCGGCATCATTGATCACGGACTTTTGCACCGGCGCGGTGACCATGGCCGCAAATTCGCCAGACTGGCAACCGGCGACGGCGCGATCGAGCAGCTGAAGAACATATTGGGCGTTGGCGCGGTTGAGCACACCGGACTGGCAGGACTGAATTAACGGCACGTGTACAAAAGTAAGGCCGGCAATATTGATGCCGTGCTTTTCGGCTCGCGCGCCGATTAGTTCCCGGTCGCCGATCACGACCAGATTGGACGCAAAAGGGGCATTGGCCAGCAAGGCGCAAAGGTCGGGGCCGATGCCGGCAGGTTCACCCGAGGTGATGGCAATTTTCATGGCTAAATACCCGAACCTGCTCCATGCACAGTCACGATGATAAAACGACGCCGGCCGGCCGGCCGCCGACAACGGTTGTGTCAGCCCTTGTCGTCGAGTCGATATTCGACAAACGCGCGGTCGCGTGTCTGCCGCAACCAGTCGGTGTAGGCCTCATCGGCCTTGCGCCCGCGGATGGCGTTTCGTGCCACCGCACGTTTGCGTTCCTCAGACAAGCCCTCGCTGCGGCGTTCCTGAACCTGCAGAATATGCCAGCCAAACGGTGATTGAAACGGTTGTGACATTTCATTTTCACGCAGCTGGTTCATCACCCGTTCAAACTCCGGGACGGTGTCGCCGGGCGACATCCAACCGAGATCCCCGCCTTTGGCCGAGGATGGGTCGTCAGAATGTACTTTGGCCAGCTCGGCAAAATCCGCGCCGCCGACAATGCGTTCACGCAATCGCTGCAAACGGCTGCTGGCTTCTTCATTACTCAGGCCGTCTTTGTTGCGGATCAAAATATGCCGGCCACGTGTCTGTTGGATGGTCGGCGTTGCGTTCTTGCCGCGTTTATCCAACAGCTTGACGATATGAAAGCCGTTCGGTGAGCGCAAAATATCCGAGGTCTCACCGGTTTTCAAGGTGTTCATCGCGTCAAGAAAAATCGCCGGCAGACGGTTGGATTCGCGCCAGCCCAGATTGCCGCCCTGCAAGGCGTCCGGCGCGTCGGAATATTGCGCGGAAATTTGCGCAAACTCCGCACCTTTGCGTAGTTCGGATAACGCCAACATGGCTCGCTTACGGCGCAATTCGACTTGTTCGGTTGTCGCTTGTTCAGGCACCAGTATCAGGATATGCGCAAGCCGGTATTCTTGATTGGTGCCCTGGTCGCGCGCTTCGAGGGCGAGTTGGGTATCAACCTCGGCCTCGGTGACGGCGATATTGCCCTCGACCTCGCGTTCCCGCAATCGCGACATCGTCACCTGATTACGAATGTCCTCGCGGAATTTTTTCCAAGTAATGCCGTCTTGTTCAAGCAGGCGGCGAAACTCGGTCATCGAGACGCTGTTTTCGTCAGCAATCCGCTGCAGGGTCTTGTCCAAGGTTGCATCATCGACGCGAATGCCGGTTTCTTTGGCTTCCTGCACCTGGACGAGGTCATTGATCATCCGTTCGAGCAACTGCTTTTGCAGCGCTTCCTGCGGCGGCAGTGCGGTGCCCGCCTTTTGCAGGTTGCGGGTGACCACGGCCATCTGGTCGGATAACTCGCCCTGTGTGATCACTTCGTTATTGACCACTGCCACAATGCGGTCCAGCGGGATGACGCCGCCAACACGGGCTGGTGGGGTCAGACGGGTATCAAGCCGCGGTTGCGGCGCAATCTTCTGCGCCGGCGGCGTTACCGGAAAAGTCGGCAAAATTGGCGACTGGGCATTAGCTTGGTGGACCGACTGGGTCGCAACCAGACCGGCTAACAGCAACAGCGAAGAGTGAAACTTCATATCTACATCCGTCCAGAAAAATCGGGGAACTGCGCGCCGGGTCGGGTGCCCCGGCTGCGCCTGAATCGTGCCTGCTGCAACAACAACCGGATCATGCCTTGGCTAACGGTCATCAGAACGCCGGTAACCGGCAATGTTCTGTTTGATTGTGTCAAACGGGTTGATGCCCAGTTTTGACAAGCCTTTTAACTCCAACTGCAACTGAATCGAGTTGGAATACTGGTTGGTTGCGGTCGTAAAGCGGTGCGCAACCATCCTGATTTCCCAGCAGCCCTGATTATACTCGACACCAATCAATCCCTCGAGCAGCCGACGGTCCTGCAAAGAGTGATTGGCGCGTGCCAACAACGTCCAGCCCGGCGCGGATTTTCCAAATGGCCATTGGGTCGAGATATCAATTTGTTTTAGCGCCTCACGGGTAAACCGGTATGAGAAATTGATCAGCCGGCCGCCATCGGCGTTATAACGCGCGGCGACGTTCGACTTTTGGAACCTTGCGCCGCTGGTTGAATACTGAAAACTTGAGTCGAGAGACCAATCGTTGGAAACCTGCCCGCTAACGGCAAACAGCAGATCCGACCGGCTGGCAGTGGCCTGTGAACCGGCGGCAATCCCAAGCGCCGTCTCGGACAGTGAAACCAGTTGTGGTCTGAAGTAGTAACGCTGGCCGATGGCGGCGCGCAGCCGTTCGATGCCGGTGGCGTTTTCAATGAAGCGCGTGGTCACCGCCGCCGTCAGCTGTTTTGCATCTGAAATGCGGTCCCCGCCGACAAACAGATTTTCGTTAAAGATCTGGGCAAAGTTGAAGTCTGTTTCGGACGTCGAAAACTGCGGCAATTTGGCCTGGTTGCGGAACGGAACGTAAAGATAAAACAACCGCGGCTCAAGCGTTTGGGTGATCGATTGACCAAAAAAGTTCGTCGGCCGTTCAAACGCAAGTCCGCTGTCGAGACTGAAAATCGGCAGCGCACGGGTGCCGCCTTCAAAGCCGTTAACATTGCCCGTCAATTCGTAACGCGTGAGGTGGTAACCAATCTTGGGTGTAACAAAGGCAAACGGTCGTTTGATTGCATATGCCAGTGATGGATAAATCAACAGGCGCCGGCCATTGACCAGCGTCGGATGACGAAAGTCGGTGTATTCACCAAACGTATTGAATTCGACGCCCTGCAGGCGCGCCGGACGCGCATTAAATGACAACTGGGGCGCCAGCCGGTAGGGCGTGACAATCGGCGCCAGCGGATCCTGCAATGTCTGAAAGGCCAGTGTGCGCAAATTGAAATTGCCAAAGTCGGAGGCGTAGTTCAGCGCGGCGTCGCGTGGAAGGTTGGTCTGTGTGGTATTGGCAATACGTGTGGAAAGGTCGCGAAAATAGCTGTCATCTGAAACCTTTTGCGCATTCACGGTGGCACTCCATCCCTTACCCAGGAAGGCCAGCGGTCGATCGAGGTTTTGAAAATGTCGCAGCGACAAGAAATACCGGTTGATGTCCGCTTCACGATCGTTGGGCAGGAACTCGGCATCAAATTGACCGACCGCAACGGGCCGCAAGTAACGAAGCTCAGTCCCGAGCTGCACGCCCCGCCGGGTGAATAGCTTCGGCGTGATGGTTGCATCGGTCGCCGGGGCGATATTCCAATAGTATGGGATCGTCAATTCACCGCCGCTGCGCGATGACGAGCCGAATGATGGCGGCAGGAATCCCGATTTTCGCTCGTTATTCAGTGGAAATGTCATAAACGGGGCGTACATGATCGGCACACCCTTGAATTCGACGTAGCCGTTGATTGCCGTACCGACGTTGGTGCCGCGGTCAAGCACCAGTTGGTTGACCTTCAGCATCCATTCGTTCTCGCCGGGCTTGCAGGTGGTGTATTCGGCATTAAACAGGCGCTCTTTGTTTTCACCTTCAAAGTTCATGCGGGTGGCGGCGCCGCGCGCTTCATAACGCTGTGACGGTCGCGTTGGACTTTTCGAGAAAAAATAGGTGGGAGAGGTGACAAACCCGATGTCGGTATCGAGTTTGAGGAGGATGTCGATACCGGTGACAATATCGCCGTTGCGATTCAGCCGGAAATTGCCGGAGGCGGTGGCCGTATCGGTCGGCTTATCGTATTCCACCCTGGCGGCTTCGATGGTCAGTGTGTCTTGCTTGACAACAACATTCCCTTCGGCGGTAACGCGTTGTTGCACCACCCCGTTCAACTTATCAGCCTCAATGACGCGCGGACCACTGCGATTGCGGGTGATGATGGCGCCGGGGGTTGGCAATGTTTTGCTGAATTTCAATCCATCACGAATCGCGTCGTCGAGCTCGGTTTGTGTGGGGGGCGTGCTTTGTTGGGCGTCCGCCAGGCGTGGCGGGATCGCGGCTATCGCGGCCACCAGCACCAAAGCGGTAAGTCCCTGCCGACCCGGCGATGTCGTCGACCTACGATTCGACCAGACACGATGATAAAATTTGCGCACTATTGTTGGAATAAAAATGAAATCAATCGAATCCGAAGACACACGGCTGCGCGAGCTTTCGGCTTGGCTGTTGTCAGACAACGTTGTTCAGGCAGTCGGTCGTGGTGTGGGTGAGGGGGTGCTGGCACCCGCATCGGCAGACGCGAGTTTTCGCCGCTATTTTCGCATAACCCATCAGGGCGGCACGTTCATTGCAATGGACGCCCCGCCACCGCAGGAAAATTGCCGGCCGTTTGTGCGAATCGCCAAAATGATGGCCGACGCCGGACTCAACACACCCGTTGTGCACGCGCAGGACCTCGATCGTGGTTTTCTGTTGCTCACAGATCTGGGATTGCAGACCTATCTGGATGTGGCCAACGAGTCCAACGTCGATGATTTGATGCGTGACGCAACCGACGCCTTGGTGAAATGGCAACTGGCGTCTGCGCCCGGCCAATTGCCGGCCTATGACGAGGCCGTATTGCGACGTGAAATTTCGCTGTTCCCGGACTGGTTCATTGCCAAACATCTTGGTGCGACACTTTCGCCGCAACAACAGTCGATGTTGGAAGGCGTGTTTGCAAAAGTGATTGCGTCAAATTTGGCGCAGCGCCAAGTCTATGTGCATCGTGACTTCATGCCGCGCAATTTGATGGCATCGACACCCAACCCGGGGGTGCTGGACTTTCAGGATGCGCTGTATGGGCCGGTCGGCTACGATATTGCCTGTTTGTGGCGGGACGCGTTTATTTCATGGGAAGAGGAACGGGTGCTCGACGGCACGGTAAGGTATTGGGAAAAAGCCAAAAAGGCCGGCCTGCCGGTGCCGGACGACTTCGGCACGTTCTACCGCGACGTTGAATGGATGGGACTGCAGCGCCACTTGAAGGTCATGGGCATTTTTGCGCGCATTAATTATCGCGATGGCAAGCCGCGTTATCTGGCTGACACACCGCGCTTCGCCCGCTATGTGCGCAAGTGCTGCGAGCGATACAGTGAATTGTTTCCACTGGCCCGCCTGTTTGACCAACTCAACATCGAAGATGGACTGACGCGGACATCGGGCGTTTCTTTCTAGTGGCTGGCGGCGTGGATTTGAAACACCCCTATTGGCGGCTATTTTCGGGCATTTGTCTCGCAAAAGGCGCGCCAATGCTAGTTTCTCAGAAATGAAAAATCGCGTCATGATATTTGCCGCCGGTCGCGGGCATCGAATGCGGCCGCTGACCGACAAGACGCCCAAGCCGTTGTTGATGTTGGCGGGAAAACCAATCATCGTTCGTCAAATTGAAGCGCTGCGACGCGCCGGATTTTGCCATATTGTCATCAACACCGCCTGGCTGGGCGACCAACTGGAACAGGCGCTTGGCGACGGTGCGCGTTGGGATGTGACGATTCAATATTCGCACGAAGGCCGTCGTGAGGAGGATGCGCTTGAAACGCGCGGCGGCATTGTCAAGGCGTTACCAATGCTTGCGCCGCACCCGTTTGTCACCGTGAGCGGCGATATCGTGACCGACTTCGATTACACCCGGCTTGCCGCCCCGTTGGCCGCCATTGAGCGTGACGAAATTGACGGTCATTTTGTGCTGGCCAACAGCCCCGCGTTCCATCCGGTCGGCGATTTCGCCATTCGCGACGGCTTTGCCACGCGGGACGGAAAACACCTGAATTACGCCAACATCGCCTGCTGGCATCCCAAATTATTTGTCGGAATAGCAGCGGACGAAAAAGCGCGATTGTTTCCATGGGCCGATCCGTTGGTTGCGGCCAACAGGGTGCGTGCCGAGCATTTTGTGGGTCTTTGGGAAAATATCGGCACGCCGGCACATTTGGCGGCGCTCGAATCGCGGCTCGGCGCTAAAATGTCAGCAGGCCATGATGAGTCCGACCCTGATGACCCAGATTCAATCGATAGGAAGAAAGGTTCCAAATGAAACGTGAAACCCTGCCGTTGCCGGTCGTTGTACCGTCGATCGCCCCGCACCTCAAGCGCCGCCAGCGATTGGCAAAATCGCTGGGCGAGGGATTGATGTTGTTGCCAACCGCAAACGAGGCGACGCGCAATGGGGATGCGCATTACGACTATCGCTGGGACAGCTATTTTTATTACCTGACAGGGTTTCGCGAGCCAGAAGCGGTGCTGGCAATCACGCTTGGAAAAAAGCCCCGACACATCTTGTTTTGCCGTGAGAAAAATATCGAACGTGAAATATGGGATGGTTTTCGTTTTGGCCCGAACATGGCAAAGGAAATTTTCAGGGTCGACGAGGCCTACTCGATTGCGGATCTGGACAAAATGATTCCGGACCTGATGAGCAATCAGTCGGTGATCCATACCCCGGTTGGTGTCGATGCGGGATGGGACGCAAACGTTTCAAAATGGCTCAACGCCGTCCGCGCAAAGATTCGTACCGGGGTCAGTGCGCCGGCGGAAATCCATGACGTGCGCAGGGAAATCGACTGTTTGCGGCTGATCAAAGACGATGTTGAAATCGATATCATGCGTCGCGCCGGACAGATTTCATCCGCCGCACACGCCCGCGCCATGCGTACGGCGACGGTGGGCATGTTTGAATACCAGGTTGAAGCCGAGGTGCTGCACGAGTTTGTGCGCAATGGTGCGCGGCAACCGGCCTATGGCTCAATTGTTGCCACCGGCGGCAACGCGTGTGTGTTGCACTACCGCGAAAATACCGCGCCGATCAAAAAAGGCGATCTGATGCTGATCGATGCCGGCTGCGAGCTTGAAAGCTACGCCGCCGACATCACCAGAACCTTTCCCGTTGCCGGAAAGTTCTCCGGCGCCCAGCGCGACGTGTATGAACTGGTGCTTGAATCGCAGCTGGCGTGCATCAAAGCGGTAAAACCGGGTAACCCGTTTGGCAAGTACCACGATGTGGCGATCAATGTGCTGGCGCAAGGACTGATCGATTTGAAGCTTTGCAAAGGTTCACTGGCGAGCGTGATCGAGACCGAGGCTTATAAACAGTTTTACATGCACCGGGCAGGTCACTGGCTCGGCCTTGATGTGCACGACGCCGGCAGTTACAAACGACCGGACGGCAAGTGGGTGGCGATGGAGCCCGGGATGGTGCTGACCGTTGAACCGGGTATTTACATTCGGCCGGCGGACAATGTGCCAAAGGCGTTCTGGGATATCGGCGTCAGGATTGAAGACGATATTTTGGTCACCAAGAAGGGCAACGAAAATCTGACGGCAAGTTGTCCAAAGTCCGTCAAGGATGTCGAGGCGCTGACCGAAGTGGCCGCGGCAGCCGGCAGCCAATTCTGACGGATCAACGATGATTGACGCGGATGTGCTGGTGGTTGGCGCGGGGCCGGTCGGTGCGACGTTTGCATTGCTGGCCAAAGCACAGGGACTCAATGTCGCAGTGATCGACGCGCGTGACGGGCCATCAACCGAAAGCCGCAGTCTGGCGTTGTCGCATGGCAGCCGCGTGTTGCTCGAGCGGGCGGGGGCGTGGCAAACCGCGCTGCGGCCGGCTGAAATTCACGGCATTCATACGTCGCAGCAGGGCGGTTTTGGCAGGGTTCGTTTATCGCGTGAGGACGCCAATGTTCCGGCGTTGGGTTATGTTGTCGGATACGCCGCCCTGCAGGAAACCCTTGATGCGGCACTTGTCGCCGCCGGCATTCCGGTCACCTTTGGCATTCGCGTTTTGTCGATCGACCCTGAAACCAAAGGTGCGACAAGTTCACATTCAGCGGCACCAGCCGGCGGAGGTGTCATGGCAACAGTTGACATCAGTCGCGCCGGCGTCACGGAATCAGTGGCTGCCGCGGTCGTGGTGCTCGCCGATGGCGGCGCAAATCTTGACAAGTTGCCCGGCGTTACGACAGACCAAAAAGAATATGGCCAATCCGCTTTACTGGCCAGGGTTGTTGCCGACCGGCCGCACCGGCAGATTGCATTTGAGCGATTCACCCCGGACGGTCCGCTCGCGCTGCTGCCGTACAACGGAGAAAATGAATCCGCTGCTGTCTGGGTTGCATCGCATGCACAAATCGCCGCATTAATGTCATGCGATGACGCCGACGTCTGCGGGCAATTCCAGCGTCAATTCGGCACACGTGCCGGGCGTTTTTTGTCGATGACCGATAGGCGCAGCTATCCGTTGCGGCTGCGTCAAACCCGTACCCGCGTTACCGGCCGTGTTGTCATTATTGGCAATGCCGCGCAGGCCATGCATCCGGTCGCGGGGCAAGGCTTTAATCTGGGTCTGCGGGACGCACAAACATTGGCGGGTCTGCTTGGCAGTGAGCCGGCTGAACTCGCATTAAGAAAATATGCCGCAGCGCGCAATCATGACGTGTCGCGCGGCGTGGCGTTCACGGATTTGCTTGCCAGTACGTTTTTGTCAGATACGCCAACGTTGCGAATCCCGCGGGGGCTGGTGTTGGCTGCGATTGATATGTTGCCGGCGGCCCGACGGGCATTGGCGGCCCGGCTGATGTTTGGTGCACGGCCATGAGTCGGCAGCGTGAATCGATCGTGGTGGTTGGCGGTGGCCCGGTCGGGCTGTGTTTTGCACTGGCGGCGTCAACGCTGCCGTCGATTGATGTGACGGTGATTGAGCGAAATGTGGTCGCGCCAACTGCCGCCGCCCCTCTCACAGACGCAACCTATGACCACCGTGTTTATGCGTTGTCTCCCCAGTCGGCAGAATTTCTGACCCGGCTGGGCGTGTGGTCCAGAATCCCGGCGGAACACAAAACCCCGATAGATAGCATGTGCGTATTGGGTGATGCCGATGCAGCAACAGAGCCGCTGCCTCAAATAAATTTTGAGCTGGGCATGCCGTTGGCGCATATCGTCGAGCACCGCGCACTGATGTCGGCGTTGGTTTCTGCAACAGTCGATGCTGGGCTGCGTTTAATCGAGGGTCACACGGTCGACGGACTGTCTGCCGCCGATGCAAATGGCGCGTCGTTTATCAGCCTTGCAGGCCGGGCTTCCGTTGAAGCCCGACTCGTCGTTGGCGCGGATGGTCGTGGGTCGCAGGTGCGCAGGCTGGCGGGGATCGACGTCATCGAGAAAGACTACGCAAGTGACGCGGTGGTCGCCAATTTTGTGGCCGAACGGCCGCACGGCAATATCGCCATGCAATGGTTTTCAGCGGACGGTGTGTTGGCGTTTTTGCCGCTACCGGGCAATCAAATCTCGATCGTATGGTCGACATCGCGCGCCCGTGGTGCGGAACTGCTCGCGCTCGGCGATGCCGCGTTCGCCGGGGTCGTTGCGGCAGCCGGCGGTAATCGCCTTGGCAAATTGAAACTTGCGAGCGCACGTGAGGCGATTGCACTCAAACGGGTTTGTGCGCAGACGTGGGTGCGACCGGGGCTGGCATTGATCGGCGACGCGGCGCATGCGATTCATCCATTGGCCGGGCAGGGTGTCAATCTTGGTCTCGGGGATGCGCAGCAATTGGTGGCGGAATTGGCTTCAAAGGGACCATTTTCCGGCGCCGGCGACATGGCGGTCCTCAGGCGCTACGCCCGCAACAGGGCGGAATCTGCCGCGCTGATGGCTGAGACGACCGACTGTCTGCAGATGCTTTTCCTGCGGGATGATCGTATGGCAAAGTGGCTGCGTCGCAACGGTTTCATCTGGTTTGATCGTTTGCCCGTCGTCAAGCGCATGGCAACAGAATATGCGATCCATGCGTAAACTTTTTCCTGTTGTTGTGGTCAATTTAATGCAGAATCGCCTAGCTGCGTGCCATTTGATTGATTTCCAACGATGCTAAGCTGTCGCGCCGAACCCGCCGCCCCATTGCCGAACGCCCCCTCCCAACCCTCCGTCGAAAGTCGATGTTATGAAAAGAATACTGATTGCGCTCGCCGCCGCGCTGTTTGCCGTGTCTTGTGGTGTTCAGGCAAACCCTGACGATGTAAAAAGGGAGCTTGCAAAAAAATTTCCGGACCTTAAGGCTGAACGCATCACCAAAGCCGGCTATGGTGGTTTATACGAGGTGTTTACCGGCACGGAAATTTTCTACACCGATGAAAAGGCGTCGTTTGTGGTCACCGGAAACGTGATCGACACCACCAGCCGCGTCAACGTCACCGAGCAGCGGCTGAACAAACTTACGGCGATCAATTTCGACGACCTGCCATTTCAGAACGCCATCAAGTTGGTGCGCGGAAATGGTTCGCGCCGCATCGCGATTTTTGAAGACCCGCTGTGTGGTTATTGCAAGAAATTTGAAGCCGACCTGAACACGATTGACAACATGACCGCCTATGTTTTTCTTTACCCGATTCTGGCTGCGGATTCGATGACCAAGTCAAACGCGATCTGGTGCGCGAAGGACAATCGTGCTGCCTGGCAGGACTGGATGCTGCGCAATACCGCACCTGCGGTTGCGCCGGCCGACTGCAAGTCACCTGCTGCGGAAAATGTTGCCCTGGGACAAAAGCTACGGGTGAACGGTACGCCGGCGACATTTTTTGAAGATGGTGAACGTATTTCCGGCGCGCTGCCAAAAGATGTCATTGAGGCAAAAATGGTGGCGGCTGATCGGCGCGAGACCAATACCAAGACCGGCACGCCATCCACCAAGAAATAACACCGCCTGGCTGTCGTTGGTCAGTCATCAGAGCATGGCTCACGCCGCCATGCCACGGTCATCAGCGGCTAGCGCGGCGTGATCGCTGCTGATGCTGCGGACGGCACTGTCGGCAGCAGCGGGGTTGATGTTGGGGTTTCCAGATTGGGATCGTAGCCATTCGGCAGAAGCACCCATTTCATGCCGCTTTGTTTCATGCGGCCTGCTTGCGCGCCGGCTTCATCGCCGAAACCCCAATAAAAATCCACTCTGACGCCACCCGCGATTGCGCCACCGGTGTCCTGCGCCACCATCAGACGATTAAGCGCCTGATTGGAATTTGGAAAAGTGGTTGCAAGAAATACCGGCACCCCGAGTGGAATGACGCGCTGGTCAACCGCAATCGATCGTTCTGCGGTCAAGGCTACGCCGAGTGTGCCAATCGGCCCGGAGCCATCCGACGGGATTTCCCTGAAAAAGACATAACTCGGGTTGCCGTTCATGAATTGCCGGACCTTGGACGGGTTGCGCGCTGCCCACGCTTTGATGCCCTGCATCGACGCGCGCTCCGCGCGCAATTCACCACGGCGAATCAGTTGTCCCGC
>JANPDI010000063.1:0-11228 GCA_031431435.1 Burkholderiales bacterium | reverse complement strand
CGCGCTGGTCAAAAGTGGCAATTGGAACATCGGTGTGTCCAAGACCGGTTTCATCAATGAGGCCGGCAAGTGTCTGGTGATGCAGGCGATGATCGGCAATAATCCGGTCATCATCGTATTGATGGATTCACTCGGCAAGCTGACCCGCATTGGCGACGCCAACCGCATCAAGAAGTGGATCGAGTCCGGCAAGGTCGTCGCTGCGCCAACCGCCCAACCGGTGTTGGTCAAGCGGATATAGCCCGCCGCAAAAATCGCCCGCCCGGGCGTGTTACTTGACCTGAATTAACGCCTTGCACCGCCTCATGCGCTAATATGCGGCGTATGAAAGTCGGTCTGTTTGTCACCTGCCTTGTTGATCTCGTCCGCCCAAACATTGGCTTCGCCACGCTGAAGCTGCTTGAAGACGCGGGCTGCGAGGTCGTCTTCCCGGCATCCCAAACCTGTTGCGGACAGCCCGGCTATAACTCCGGTGCGCGCGATATTGCCAAGACACTTGCCCGCAAGGTTCTCGCCGAATTCAAGGACTGCGATTACGTGGTTGCCCCTTCGGGCTCGTGTTCCGGACAGATAAAAATTCATGCTGTCGAGGATTTGTTCAAGGGCGAACCGGAGCAGGCAGATTTTGCCGCACTCGGCGCAAAGTGGTACGAGTTATCCGACTTCCTGATCAACGTGTTGAAAGTGTCGTTGCCGCCACAGGCGGCTGGCACTGGACTAAACGTAACCTACCACGACTCGTGTTCTGGCTTACGTGAGCTCAATATCAAATCGCAGCCGCGCATGTTACTTTCACAAACCGGCGCAACCATCACAGAAATGGCCGATTGTGAAAAGTGCTGTGGCTTCGGCGGCACGTTCTCCATCAAGCTGGGTGACATTTCGACCCGCATGGCGGAAAACAAATGCGCCAATATCCGCGCTTCGGGTGCGACAACCATTGTTGGCGGCGACCTTGGATGCCTGTTGAATATTGAAGGGCGTCTCAGACGAACCGGTGATACAACAACAAACGTCTATCACTTCGCCGAGATTATCGCCGGCATGACGGAGCCGTCATGAAAGTCCAGAGCATGCACTTCAAACAAACAGCGTCGATGAAACTCAACGACGCCGTGTTGCAGACCGCCATGAAGAAGGCCAAGGGCAAGTTTGTTGACGGTCGTGCGGCGGCCGTGGCCGAAATCGACGCGTGGCAGGACATTCGAACCCATGCGGCGGCGCTGCGTGACCGGGTGATCAATAATCTGGACGCCTATCTGATCGAGTTTGAACGCAATGCAACCGCGCGCGGGGCGGTGGTGCATTGGGCCGAGACGGCTGTCGAGGCAAATGCCATCATTGTCGATATTGCGGTACGCAACGCGGTCAAAATCGCCACCAAGTCAAAGTCCATGGTGAGTGAGGAAATCTCGCTCAACGATGCGTTGGAGGCCGCCGGAATCGAGGTGGTTGAAACCGACCTGGGCGAATACATCCTGCAACTGGCGCACGAGCCACCCTCGCATATTGTTGCGCCCGCCGTGCACAAATCCAAAGAACAGGTCGCCGACTTGTTTGTCGCCGCACACGGCCGGCCGCGTTTGACCGACATTGAGGCCATGACGCGCGAAGCACGCGAAGTGTTGCGCGACAAATTTCTGGGTGCCGACATGGGCATTTCAGGCGCCAACTTTGTGATCGCCGAAACCGGTACCACGCTGACCGTCACCAACGAGGGAAATGCCGACCTGGTGACAACGGTGCCGCGCATTCACTGTGTGGTGACCGGTATCGAAAAGGTCATCGCGACCCTCGAAGATTTTGCCACGCTGATCCGCCTGTTGCCACGCTCCGCGACGGGTCAAAGTGCCGCCAACTATTTGACCTTGACAACGGGTGTCAAGGCGCCGGATGAGCTCGATGGCCCGGACCAAATGCACATTGTCCTGATCGATGCCGGTCGCACCAATCTGGTCGGCAGCGATATGAAAGAAATGCTGCGCTGTATTCGTTGTGGCGCGTGTATGAACCATTGTCCGGTCTATCAGAATATTGGCGGACACGCCTATGGCTGGGTTTATCCCGGACCGATGGGTTCTGTGCTGACACCGAGTTATGTCGGTATCGAGAATGCCGGCGACCTGCCGAATGCCGCCACGTTTTGCGGCGAGTGCCAGGTGGTGTGCCCGGTGAAAATCCCACTGCCGGACCTGATGCGGAAATTGCGCGAGCGGCAGTTTGATCAGGCGCTGCGTCCATGGCATGAGCGTTTTTCGATTCGTGTTTGGAATGCGTTCGCAACGCGCCCGGCGCTGTATGCGTTCAGTACCAGGGTGGCTGCACGGGTCGCGTCGTGGTGGGGCGGCAAGGATAAACGCATGACGTGGTTACCCGGTCTGGACGGCTGGACCGACGGCCGCGACATGCCGGCACCGGCGGGTAAAACGTTTCGTGAGCTGTACGCACAACGCGCGCGCACCGAACGCGATGAGAGTGAGCGCAAATGAGCGCCCGCGACAATATTCTCAACCGCATCCGCCGTCAAACAGGTCGTGAAGGCGCGACCACCGGGGCCGAACTTGCCGCTGTGCGCGAGCACATTGCCCGGCGCGAGGGCGGGCCGCTGCCGTCGATTGCGTTTGGTGATGCGGTTGCACGCTTCATCCGCGAAAGCGAACGCCTTAAATCGAGTGTCGAGCGGGTCGAAACACTGGAAAGTGTACCTCAAGCAGCAGCGCGCTATTTGAGCCAAAATAGTCTGGAAATGGCCGTGGTTGGCTGGCCTTCGCTTTCAACCCTCGACTGGCATGCGTCGGGCATTGCGTACAACAACCGGCTCGCCAACGCGAATGACATGGTTGGTGTGACCGATTGTTTTTGTGCGATCGGCGAAACCGGCACGCTGTTGTTGTTGTCGTCACCAACCACGCCGAAGTTGCATGCGTTGTTGCCGGAAACACATATTTGCGTGTTGTCGGCATCGCGCATCGTCGCGACCATGGAGGATGCGTTCGGATTGCTGCGTGCCGAGCGTGGCCAGTTACCGCGCTCGACGTTTTTTATCTCCGGCCCGTCGCGCACGGCCGACATTGAGCAGACTATTGTGATTGGTGCCCATGGCCCCTATCGGGTTCACGTGTTGATTGTTCCGTAGCCAGCCGTTTGTCCACCATCCAGCCGAGGGAAGCGTCATGATTTTGTGCCTGCGCCGTTCGATGATATTGGCCCTGTCGCTATTGCCGGTGCTGTCGGCTGCCGCTGAGCCGGTGGCGACACCCCAACTGGTCATGGTCGGTGCCATTCCACTCGATTTCATTTTGTTTGCCCTGACGCTGTTTGGCATCGCCCTGTTTCACCATTACACGCTGCAGGTTGCACTCACCGGTCTTGTCGTGACGTTGATCTACAAGATCGGTTTTACCGGCTTCAAGACCGGTGCCGGTGTCGGCGGTTTTATCGCCCACCTGGGCCACGAATGGGTGACGTTGGCGAATCTATTCGGATTGTTGATGGGCTTTGCGCTGCTGTCCAAACACTTTGAAGACAGCCGTGTGCCGGATGTTTTGCCGCGAATTCTTCCTGACGACTGGAAGGGTGGTTTTGTGTTGTTGCTGATGGTGTTTGTGTTGTCGTCATTTCTGGACAACATCGCCGCCGCCCTGATCGGCGGCACCATGGCACACGCCGTATTCCGCGGCAAGGTTCATATCGGTTATTTGGCGGCTATTGTTGCCGCGTCAAACGCCGGCGGTTCTGGCAGTGTGGTGGGTGACACCACCACCACCATGATGTGGATCGACGGGGTGGCACCGACTGATGTGCTGCACGCCTATGTGGCGGCCGCCGTCGCCGTGGTCGTTTGTGGTATTCCCGCATCACTGCAGCAGCAAAAATATTCACCCATCTACAAAATGGGCAAGCGCCATGTCAACGTTGACTATGTCAGGGTTGGGGTGGTGGCATTCATTCTGGTCTCGGCAATTGTGGCGAACGTGGTCGGCAACCTGAAGTTTGCACACCTGACCCCGCATATTCCGTTTATTGGGCTTGCTGTCTGGCTGGCAATTCTGCTTTGTGTGCCGCTTCGCAAACCGGATTGGTCGCTGCTGCCGGCGACGTTCCGCGGCACGATTTTTTTATTGTCACTGGTCTTGACCGCGTCGATGATGCCGGTCGATCAACTGCCCGCCGCGTCCGCCATCACCACGTTGGGCCTGGGATTTCTCTCGGCGGTATTTGACAACATTCCGTTGACGGCGTTGGCGCTGAAACAGGGCGGTTATGATTGGGGATACCTCGCCTATGCGGTTGGCTTTGGCGGCTCGATGCTTTGGTTTGGCTCGTCAGCAGGGGTCGCATTGACCAACAATTTTCCGGAGGCGCGTTCAGTCTGGTTATGGGCGAAACATGGTTGGCACGTCGCGCTTGCCTACGTGGTCGGATTTGCCGTCATGTCGGCGGCACTTGGTTGGCAGCCAACCCCAAAACAAAAAGGCGCAGGCGCTGAGCCGGCTGCTGTCACACAGCCATTTGTTGCTGCGCCGCCGCAGATTCAGGTGAAGTAAGTCGGATGCAGAATTTGTGCGACGCAGCAATGTTGGGTGGCGCCGAACGTCTGTGCATAGATGGGTAATAACTGCCCTGACTTTTTATCACAACAACACGTGTGGTTTTACTTGCGATTCGCCCTGTTGCGCATTAGCATCAGTGGTTCGGTTGTCAGTATTTTTGCAGCAAGTTGCAACACGGAAGCAATTTCTCCATGCAGCACCATAATTCCAAAACGAGGATAAACATGACACAACAATCACAACCCACACGCCGCAAATTCTTGGCCGGTTCTGCTGCCGCTGGTGGCGCCGCCATTACCGGCTTCCCAATGATTGCCAAAGCACAGACCGTCAGCCTGCGTTTTCAATCGACCTGGCCGGCAAAAGATATTTTCCACGAGTACGCCAATGACTTCGCCAAAAAGGTCAACGATATGGCGGGTGGACGCCTCAAAATTGAAGTGCTGCCGGCGGGATCTGTCGTCAAGGCATTTGATCTGCTGGATGCCGTATCCAAAGGCACACTCGATGGCGGCCACGGTGTGGTGGCGTACTGGTATGGTAAACAACAAGCTTTGGCGCTGTGGGGTTCCGGTCCGGCGTGGGGTATGGATGCCAACATGGTGCTGGCATGGCACTACTACGGCGGTGGCAAACAACTGCTCGAAGAAATCTACAAGACGTTGAATGTGGACGTGCAATCGTTTATCTACGCGCCAATGCCGACCCAACCGTTCGGCTGGTTTAAGAAACCCGTCACCAAGGTTACCGACCTGAAAGGGGTTAAATTCCGTACCGTGGGGTTGGCGGTCGATATTTACAACGACATGGGTGCGGCGGTGAATCCGTTGCCGGGCGGCGAAATTGTGTCGGCCCTCGATCGTGGCCTGCTCGATGCGGCGGAATTCAACAACGCCAGTTCGGATCGTAACCTGGGTTTCCCCGACGTTGCCAAAAACTGTATGTTGCAGAGTTTTCACCAGTCGTCAGAAAACTTCGAGATTACGTTCAACAAGAAAAAATACGATTCGCTGGCACCGGAGTTGAAGGCGATCATCGATAACGCGGTTCAGGCATCGTCGGCAGACATGTCGTGGAAGGCGATTGACCGCTACTCGACAGACTACGCTGAGATGAAGGCGAAACAAGGTGTGAAGTTTTTCAAGACGCCTGATGCGATCCTGCGTGCCCAGCTGGCAAGCTGGGACAAGATCACCGCCAAGAAGGAAAGTGAGAATCCAACTTTCAAAAAGGTGAACGATTCCATGAAGGCTTTTGCGCAGCGTGCGGCCGGATGGCAAAATGACACGCTGGTTGATTACAAGATGGCTTACAACCACTTCTTCCGCGCCAAAAAATAGTAACGTTGTACACCAGAAAGTTCGGTAAAACGGCGGCGTTCAACGCCGCCGTTTTTATTTGCCCGCCCGCGATCACGCGTGCCCGCACCACAGGGAGCCACAAATGCAAAAAATACTACTGGGCGTTGATAAATTTTCGACCTGGTTTGGACAGGTATGTTCATGGAGCGTCGTTGCCTTGACGGTTCTGATCGGCTGGGAGGTATTTTCGCGTTACGTCCTGAATACGCCGCATGGCTGGGTGCTCGATGCGCAGATCATGCTTTATGGTGTTTTGTTCATGATGGCCGGTGCCTATACGCTGTCAAAAAATGGCCACGTGCGTGGTGATGTGTTGTACGGTTTTTTCCGGCCGCGCACCCAGGCAACGCTCGACCTTATTCTGTATTTTGTGTTCTTCCTGCCGGGTGTTGTTGCACTTACGTATGCCGGCTGGACGTTTTTCAACGACTCGATCAAGATCAACGAACAAACATTTTCCGCAGACCCGCTGCCGTTGTACCCATTCAAATTCGTCATCCCGCTCGCCGGTGGATTGCTGCTGCTGCAGGGGGTGGTTGAAATTATCCGGTGTGTGATTTGCATCCGTGACGGCGCATGGCCGTCACGTATTGAAGACGTCGAGGAAGTTGACGTTGAAAAACTCAAGCAAATGGTTGACGTGAAAGATGAGGATATTGCGGCGCTCGATAAATATGTGATTGCAGCGGGAGAGAAGAAATGATCCGCAAAGAACTCTGGTTTGGTTTTGGCCTGATGGCCATCATCCTGACGGCAGTTGCTGTTTTCCTGCCATGGTCCAACATGACCAACGGTCATTTGGGATTGTTAATGCTGGGGCTGGTGGTGGTGGCGATCATGCTTGGCTTCCCGACGGCATTTACGTTGATGGGCATGGGCATGATGTTCGCGTTTTTTGCCTATTGGTCGCGAAGTGACGGCCATTCGGAGCGTGCGCTGCAGCAGACGCTGGACTTGATGGTGCAAAGCACCTTCGGGGTGATGCGTAACGATGTCTTGATTTCGATCCCGTTGTTTGTGTTCATGGGCTATCTGGTCGAACGCGCCAATTTGGTGAGTAAATTGTTCAAGTCGTTGCATTTGGCGCTCGCGCGCGTGCCCGGTTCGCTCGCCGTGGCGACATTGGTCACCTGTGCCATTTTTGCCACCGCCACCGGGATTGTTGGTGCGGTTGTGACGCTGATGGGGTTGCTGGCATTGCCGGCAATGTTGCGTTCAGGCTACGATGTACGCTTATCTGCGGGTGTGATCACCGCCGGCGGCTGCCTGGGAATTCTGATCCCGCCGTCAGTCATGCTGATTGTGTATGGCGCCACGGCCGGTGTATCGGTGCCACAGTTGTATGCAGGTGCACTCTTTCCGGGATTGATGCTGGCAGGGCTTTATTGCCTCTATGTCATGATCGTCGCCAAGTGGAAGCCACATTTGGCGCCACCACTACCAGCTAGCGAGCGTGTGATCACGTTGCCACCTGCCAACAAGGAAATTAATGCGTCGGTCGGGCGCTTGGCGCTGCCGTCATTAATGCTGGCACTCAAGGGCGAGCGCAACGCTGACATTTCGACCAAGGTGATCCTGAAAGAATTGGGCGTGACGTTGGCACCGCTGATCGTTTTTGTGGTCATGATGGGCTTGACGTGGAACGCCTTGACCCGCCCGAATGAAGTTCAAGATGTCAGCGGCTTGCAGCAAATGGGTGTGGCCGGCAGCACCGAGTCGACATCCGGCAGCCTGGCTGAGCCGCCTGTCAGCGACCTTAAAGAACCCGTTGCTGAAGGTGTGCAAGAGCCACCCGGCACCGTCAAGGAGCCGGCCGCAAGCGGTGTGCAAGAGCCGCCGGGCACCGAGCGCGCAACGTCCGCCAAAGTTGACACAAACAGTGTAGAAGTGGTTAACCCGCCGGGCTTTCATGAGTTCAAGCGCGACCCGACGCCGCGGGCATTCTGGTATGTGTTTGGTGTCGGCCTGAGTATGCTGACGGTGCTTTACGTCACCTTGACGTTTGCACGACTCGAAGTCTTCAAAATGTTGCTGACATCGTTTTTTCCATTGTCGGTCATGATTCTGGCCGTGCTCGGAACAATTATGTTCGGGTTGGCAACACCAACTGAGGCCGCAGCCGTCGGGTCGCTCGGCGGGTTCATTCTGGCATCCGTATATTTGTTGCTGACACAGCCGCGTGAAAATATCATCAGATCGGCAAAAATCTGGGTGCCGCTTTGGATGGTGTTTATGGTGGCGGTGGTCTGGTTTATTTTGTTCAAGGCCGAGGTGGTGGCAACGCCACCAACCGATTGGGTCGGCTGGATGTCAATGGGTGCACTCGGTGTTTGGGCGGTCATTGCCATGGTGCAGGCAAAAATGATCGGCACGGTGCGTGAATCAACCTACCTCACTGCCAAGACGTCGGCAATGGTTTGCTGGTTGTTTGTCGGCTCGTCGATTTTCTCCGCAGCGTTTGCGTTGCTTGGTGGACAAGCCATTGTCGAAAACTGGGTGTTGTCACTCGGCCTGACGCCGTTGCAGTTCATGTTGCTGGCACAATTCATCATCTTTGTGTTGGGCTGGCCGCTGGAGTGGACCGAGATCATCGTGATCTTTATGCCGATTTTTATTCCGCTATTGCCAAAATTTGGTATCGATCCGCTGTTTTTTGGACTGTTGGTCGCGCTGAATCTGCAAACAGCATTCTTGTCACCACCGGTGGCCATGGCCGCGTTCTATTTGAAGGGGGTTTCGCCGCCGCACGTGACGCTGAATCAGATTTTTGCAGGCATGATGCCGTTTATGGGAATACAGGTATTCGCCATCTTTATCTTGTACGTGTTCCCGCAAATTGGTTTGTGGTTGCCGAATCTGCTTTACAAATAGGGTTATTCAGGACGGCGTTGCTGCCGGAATAACTTGCCGGGTTGGAGCGGACGCTGTGGCGCCGCTCAACCCGGCTGGTCAGCGTGTCGTCCTGCGGTTAAGCGTTTCGCCAGACGATGTTTGCGTTTCTTCATGCGAGGTGCGCGCTCCCGCCGGCGCACGCAGGCACTTCCCCTCGCACAATTAGCTTCTGCTGCTGTTGGCTTTCCATTCTCATATGAAATCTAAAATCCTGATTACGCGACAAGTGTTTCCCGAGGTTGTCGCCGCACTTGCGCAACAATTTGAAGTTGATCACAACGCAAGTGACGACGTGTTAACACCCGATTCGTTGCGGGCGCGTGCACAAGGCTGTGTCGGTGTGATGACCTGCCTGACAGAAAAGATTGACACGGCGTTTTTTGATGCGTGCCCGTCGGTCAAGGTGGTGTCGAATATTGCAGTTGGTTACAACAATATTGATATTGCAGAAGCGACCAAACGCGGTGTGAAGGTGACCAACACCCCGGGTGTATTGAATGACACAACGGCCGACCTGACGTTTGCATTGCTCATGGCGACCGCGCGGCGCATTACAGAAACCGAAGCGCGGCTCAGACGCGGTGAATGGAAAAAGGGGTTTGCGCTGCAACAATGGCTCGGCTGTGATGTGCATCACGCCACACTCGGCATTATCGGCATGGGACGTATCGGACAAACCGTCGCCAAACGCGCGCTGGGGTTTGAGATGAATACGCTTTATTACAACCGCAGCCGTCTTGACGGCGCGACCGAGGCGGCATTAAAGGTGCGGTATGCGAGCAAAGCCGAGGTATTGTCGCAGAGCGATTTTGTGGTGGTGATGGTGCCGTACTCGAAAGAAACGCATCATTTGATCGGTGCCGCCGAGCTCGCGATGATGAAGCCCTCCGCCATCTTTATCAATACCGCGCGCGGCGGTGTCGCCGATGATGTGGCATTGATTCAGGCGTTGCAAGAAAAGCGGATTGCCGGCGCCGGTATCGATGTATTCGAAAACGAACCGGCACTCAATCCGGCGTTCCTTGCGTTGGACAATGTGGTGTTGACGCCGCATATTGGCAGCGCGACGCGGAACACCCGCATGGCGATGGCAAATCTGGCCGCGCACAATCTATCCGTGGCGGTTGCTGGCAGCGTGCCGCCAAATCTGCTGAATCCGTGATGGCGTGAGTCGTCGCGGCAAAAATTGTTTCGCTGGCGCCGCATCAAGTTTGCCGTCGCCATCAAGATGCCCCTATTTATGGTCGATTTAAGGATTCCAAATGAGTATAAAAATCGCGTTTCTTGGTCTTGGCGTCATGGGCTATCCAATGGCCGGTCACCTCAAGGCAAAAGGTTTCGACGTCACGGTATATAACCGTACCACCGCTAAGGCCGAGGCGTGGGTCGCGCAGCACGGCGGGGCAATGGCGGCAACGGTGGCGGGTGCGGTGGCCAATGCGGACATGGTCATGATGTGTGTTGGCAATGATCGTGATTTGACCGAAGTCGGCAATGCGGCAATTGCCGCGATGAAGCCCGGCACCATTTTGGTCGACCACACAACAGCGTCGGCAGATGTCGCGCGCACGTTGAATGGCATCGCAAAAACACGCGGCATCGGGTTTATTGACGGACCGGTTTCAGGTGGTCAGGCCGGCGCCGAAAAAGGACAACTCACGGTGATGTGCGGCGGCGATCAAGCGACATTTGACAAGTCCAAACCGGTCATCGATTCGTATGCCAAGGCGACCACGTTGATGGGCGAATCCGGTGCCGGACAACTGACCAAGATGGTCAATCAAATTTGTATTGCCGGTTTGGTGCAGGCACTGTCCGAGGGTTTGGCGTTTGCGGAAAAGGCCGGACTGGACGGCAATCTTGTGCTCGATGTCATTTCCAAAGGTGCGGCGCAATCGTGGCAAATGGAGAATCGCGGCCGGACCATGCTTAAGCGTGAATTCAATTTTGGTTTTGCGGTTGACTGGATGCGGAAAGACTTGGGTATCTGCCTGGAGGAGGCGCGCCGAAATGGTGCGAAATTGCCATTAACGGCGGCTGTCGATCAGTTTTATGCCGAAATTCAACAGGCTGGTGGCGCACGTTTTGATACCTCGTCGCTCATCACGCGGCTCAAATAGCCGCATCAAGAAAGACATTTTACGATTTTTATGTAAGTGAACACTATCGTAAATATACATGCCTGTTAAGGTGATTCAGAAAAAATACTGATACTTACCGGCGGGTAAGTATTGTGCAATGGCCGACATTTCGCTAAATTGTGACCATGATTAAACTTTACTACTCCCCGGGCGCTTGTTCACTTGCCCCGCATATCGTGTTGGAAGAGCTTGGCATTGCCTACGAGCCGGTATTGGTTTCCATCGCCGATGGTGATCACAAGCGCCCTGATTTTCTTCGGATCAACCCGAAAGGCAAAGTG
>JANPDI010000062.1:0-3051 GCA_031431435.1 Burkholderiales bacterium | reverse complement strand
GGGTCGCTGATCGAAACCGCCGACAGCGCCTTGCGGTCGTCACGATAACGACCCGACAACTCTTCGGCGAAATGCATTGCGTCACACATACTGCCGCCGTTGCCACAGGAAAATACCCGTCCACCATTGTCGAGTGACTGCCCCATCAACTCCGCCGCCGCCGCGATGTTGGCTAATGCAGCGGGCGACGCCAGAAGATTCTCCAGCGCCTGTTTGGATTGTTTCAGATTGAATTGAACGATATCGAGCGGCGTGGACATGATAATTCCCTAATTACTTTGAAGACACCCAAGCGGCAACAGAATCCAACGCAGTACCAATGCCGGCTGGATTCGTACCGCCCGCCATCGCCATATCCGGCTTGCCGCCGCCTTTGCCACCAACCTGCTGCGCGACATGATTCACGAGTTCTCCGGCTTTGAAACGCCCGATAAGATCCGTGGTGACACCCGCAGCCAACTGTACCTTGTCGCCGTCAACCACCGCCAGCACAATCACCCCGGACTTCAATTTGTTCTTGAGTTGATCCATCGTTTCACGCAGGCTTTTTGCATCGACCCCGTCGAGTTTCGCCACCAGCAGCTTGACGCCGTTAACGTCTTTTGCCTGACCCAACAGATCATCACCCGCCGACGCGGCCAGCTTGGACTTCAATTGACCAAGTTGTTTTTCCAGGTCCTTGACGTGTTGCAGTGTCTGTCCGATCTTGGTCTCGAGTTCTGACGGCTGCGCCTTTAACATGGCAGCCGCATTCTCAAGGCTGCGATTGATTGCCTGTACATAATCAAACGCGACCGAGCCGGCAACCGCTTCCACCCGGCGCACACCGGCGGCAACACCGCCTTCAGAAACAATCTTGAACAGCCCGATATCACCGGTGCGGCCGACGTGGGTTCCGCCGCAAAGTTCTTTCGACGAACCGATTTCCAACACACGTACTTCATCGCCGTATTTTTCGCCGAACAACATCATCGCGCCGGTTTTTTGTGCCGCCTCGAGACCCATCACCTTTGCGCTGGTGGCTTCATTCCGAAGAATTTCAGCGTTGACAATTTCTTCCACTTTTGCAATCTCTGCCGAGGTCATCGGCGCATTGTGGGCAAAGTCAAAACGCGTTTTGTCCGCGTCTACCAGCGAACCTTTTTGCTGCACGTGGTCGCCCAGCACTTCACGCAACGCTTTGTGCATTAAATGGGTAACCGAGTGATGACGTTGGGTGCGTGCACGCGCGGCCAAATCGACCTGCGCGGCAAGGCTGTCGCCGACCGCCAACTCGCCGGTTTTTACACGCCCGAAATGACCAAACACGTCGGCCTGAATTTTTTGTGTATCTTCAACCGCAAACAGGGTCAAACAGACGCCTGATTTGGTCAATTCGCCAATGTCCCCAACCTGCCCGCCGGATTCCGCATAAAACGGCGTCCGATCAAGCACCACCACCCCCTCTTCGTCTGCCGCCAGACGCGCAACCTTCACGCCACCACGATAAAGCGCCACCACGCTGGCGGTTTCGCTCAACGAGTCGTAACCGTGGAATGCTGTTTTCACACCCTCATAGGTCAATTTTTCTTTGGCGCTGAATTTACCCGCCGAGCGCGAACGTGCCTGTTGCTCGCTCATGGCGTGATCAAATCCGGCCATATCGACTTCGAAGCCGCGTTCACGACCGATGTCGGCGGTCAAGTCAACCGGAAAACCGAACGTGTCATAGAGTTTGAACGCCGTTTCGCCTTCAAGGCGTTTGGCATTTTTTTCGATGGCCGCGTCGAGGATCAACATCCCGTTTTCGAGCGTTTCGCCAAATCGTTCCTCTTCCTGTTTCAAGACCGCTTTTACGCGCTCTTTGTGTGTGGCAATCTCCGGAAATGCGCCCCCCATCACCAGCGCAAGATCATCAATCAGCTTGTAGAAAAACGGTCTTTTCTGGCCGAGTTTGTAGCCATGCCGCATGGCGCGGCGGGCGATACGGCGCAACACATAGCCGCGCCCGGCATTTTCCGGCATCACACCGTCACAAACCAAAAATCCGCAGGCGCGGATATGATCGGCAATCACCCGCAGGCTTGGATTGGTGATGTCAGTTTCACCCGTCTCGCGCATGGCCGCCTTGATCAGCGCCTGAAACAGGTCGATCTCATAATTGGCGTGCACGTGTTGCAGCACCGCCGACAAACGCTCCAACCCCATGCCGGTATCAACAGAGGGCTTGGGCAGTGGAATCATCGGTCCGTCTTTGACCTCGCGGTTGTACTGCATAAACACGAGGTTCCAGATTTCGATGTAACGATCGCCGTCTTCATTCGGTGAGCCCGGCGGGCCGCCGGATATGTGTTCGCCGTGATCGTAAAAAAGCTCCGAGCATGGACCACATGGACCGGTATCACCCATCATCCAGAAGTTATCAGAGGCGAATTTGCCGCCTTTGTTATCGCCAATTCGTACGATGCGCGCCTTGGGCACGCCGACGTCATCCGCCCAAATGTTGTAGGCCTCATCATCGTCCGCATACACGGTGACCCACAGTTTTTCAGCGGGCAATTTGTACACGACGGTCAGCAGCTCCCAGGCGTACTTGATCGCATCGCGTTTGAAGTAGTCACCAAAGCTGAAATTACCCAGCATTTCGAAAAACGTGTGGTGACGCGCGGTATAACCAACATTCTCAAGATCATTGTGTTTGCCGCCGGCGCGCACACAGCGTTGCGAGGTGACTGCACGGATGTAATCGCGTTTTTCGTAGCCAAGGAATATATCTTTGAACTGGTTCATCCCGGCATTGGTGAACAGCAATGTCGGGTCATCGTGCGGTACCAACGATGACGAGGCGACATGGGTGTGGCCCTTGGATTCAAAAAAACCAATAAAGGCCTGACGAATGGCGGAAACGGTCGAAAAATCAGACGGTGCGGAGTGCGGTGCTGGGGACATGGCGGGCGGCAATCAAACGACGTGGAAAACCGCCATTTTACCGTCTCACGCCATCGATATGCCAATCGTGCATACCCTACCGGTCAAATTGCCTGTTACGCGTGGGTCGGAAACCCCAAAATT
>JANPDI010000061.1:0-4740 GCA_031431435.1 Burkholderiales bacterium | reverse complement strand
GCGTTGGGCCAAAAAGGATCAAAGCGGCGGAGCGTAAACTTAACCTGCGACCAAGAGCGGTTTTGGATGACCACTGTCCGCTGGAAGTCGCAAATTACCTCTCAGGCGTCGCACTTCGTTATTGATTCTGCCCTTTTATTTCTTTATATCAGGTGTTTGAAATCAACAGACCAACCCGACGTCGAACCCAAAAAATCGTGCGTCTACTGCAACGCCTGCAACAGGTTGTTGAAATCATCCGTCCACAGCCGCTGATTTGGCTTCGGCGGAATGACTCTTGAGCCGCCAACAATTTCCGGCTTGTCCAGCAATGCCCGGTCCTTGGCGAGCAGGATCCAGTCACTTCGTGTGCTGCCATCGTTATAGGTTTCTTTTACCCACGTTGCTTCAAGTCCACTTGACGCGGCGATGGTTGCAATCACCGGTTTGAGGTCGAGGTAGCGGTTGGACACGTGAAATGCAATCACACCCGACGCACGCAGGTGCTTCTGGTAGATTGCGACCGCTTCGCGGGTGATCAGGTGCATCGGAATCGCGTCGCTTGAGAAGGCGTCGATGGCAAGCACGTCGAACCCCTGGGCAGACTCCCGCTCAAGATTCAGCCGTGCATCACCCAGTGAAATTTCAATGGTTGCCTTGCTGTCGGAAAGATAGGTGAAATCGCGTTTGGCGATGGTGATCACCTCCGGATTAATTTCGTAGAACCGGAATACATCGCCCTTGGCACCGTAGGCCGCAATCGTCCCCGCACCGAGGCCGACAATGCCGACCCTGCGGGGTTGTTCTGGATGCAGGCTTTTGAGCAACAGCAGAATGCGGCCGACGCCGGATTTTTCTTTGTAATAGGTGGTGGGGTCGTATTTGATCGGCGCCCACATATATTGATCGCCGTGTGAAATCGCGCCGTGGATCAGCGTGCGGCGGCGATACTCCATGCTCGGTTCTGGCGTTTCCCGTACCCGCAATGTGCCGTAAAAATTGCGGGTCATGACAATCACATTCTTGCCATACTCAACGGCGGCAACCCATCCTGATGCCGCCACAAACAGCGTGATCGCCACACCGATAATGCTAATGACAATATGCACCTTGCGCCATGTCAGAAATGTCGCCACGCCCGCAAGCGCAACCAGGCACAGTGCAAGTTCGTAGTATGCCGGCAGGACCAGCGGCGCAATCACACCCACCAGCAATGCGCCGACCGCGCCGCCGATCGAGATCATTAAATAAAATGTGGTGAGGTAACGCGCAGCCGGCTTTTGGGCAACCAGTTCACCGTGGCAGAACATACAGGCGACAAACAACCCGGCGGTGAATACCGCCACCTGCCAATAGAGTCGATATTGGAAATCGGTATCGGCGAGCGTCCACGCCATCACCACCAACATCAACGCCAGCAGCGGCAGGAACAATTTGCGGCGGTACCAGCCTTGCGCGGAATCCTTCGCGTCAAAACAAAGGATGAAGGTGAGTAAATAAACGGCCAGCGGGAACACCCACATGAGCGGAATCGATGCAATATTTTCCGTCAGGTGGTTCGACACGGACAGCAACAGTACCGATGCCAGGCCGGACAATACAATCCACATGCGTTTGTCGCGGGCCGATGGCGGCATGTCATGCGCTGCCGGGTCGGCGTTGGTGTGTAAAACGTCAGCCGGGTCGTGTGTCGCATCTGTTCGTCGAATGCGCTGCCATGCCAGGGTGCCGACCAGACACGCAAACAGCGCAAAACCGACCGACCAATTCAACGCCTGATGCTTTGTGCTGATCCACGGCTCGATCAGGAACGGGTAGCCCAGCAGCGCCAGCATCGAGGCAAGATTCGATAACGCGAACAGTCGATACGGGCTGGCACCTGGATGGCTTTTGCCAAACCAGCTTTGCACCAGCGGACTGGTCGTGGCGAGCAGGAAATATGGCAGACCGATGGTGGCGGTGAGCAACAACAAAATTCTGAAGCCCGGCTGTTCCGCACCGCCCGGCTTCCACGCCACGTCGGGGATGATCGGCAGCAGCAACAGCGCCAGCACAATGAGCGCCAGATGCACAATCGCTTGTTGGCGCGCACGCAGACGGCGTGTCGTCCAATCGGTGTAGAAGTAACCGACCAGCAGCATGCATTGGAAAAATACCAGACAGGTTGTCCACACGGCGGCGGACCCACCAAACCAGGGCAGGATCTGCTTGGCAATAATCGGCTGCACCAAAAACAGCAGGAATGCCGAAACAAAGATCGTGAGGGCGTACAGAATGATCATCTACCTTCGTTGACCGCACCAATCGACGATTGATTCGTCCAGCCAATCCTTTTGTTTGAAATACGCAAAGGCATCAATACCGAGGCCAGCATCAGCCCGGCAGTGCCAATGGTCGTGCTTGGTAGGTCGTTCGCCAATTGGAGACATCGTTTAGCAAGATGTCGGAGAGATTGCGCAGGCGCGCCGCGAGACGGCCGTAGTCAACCGGGTCGTCTTGCATGGCGCGTTTCAGGCGCTCCAAGCGTGTCACCGTCACCTGTGACCGAAACGCGACACCGGCGAAATCCCCTTGCATCCGAATCCCATAAATCGATGCCCCAAGGGCGGGTAGCGAGGCGGTTAAAAACGTCACGATCTCGGTGACGCCAACCGTGCCGACCAAGCCCATCGGCATGCCGGCGATTTTAGCGATGATCCAACCAATACACGCCACGATCGTCGCGCCGAACAAAACCTCACCAGCCCGCTGCAGTCGGTATTCGAGTTTGTGCATGCGTGCCGCATTAATCCGCTGATAGGCGATTTGTTCATTGACGAGCTGCATGGCCGTATCACGCACAGAGGACAGATAGGTCGCGTCGGCGTTGACATCCGGTAGCCCGGTTTCACGCGCCGTTGCACGCACTAGCCAGCCCACCCAGCCGGGAATGGCTGCCGCATCGCGCGCGCCCGCATGACTGCGCAGCCCCAAGTCACCAATCACACTGGTTAACGCCAGCGAGCGCAGCTGCTCAGCCAAATGGCGGTTATCCATCCAGCGCTCATGCCAACCGAAACGAAAGCCGGCATGGGTGTTGATGAGAATCAGAATCACGCAAACCAGTTCAGCGGAAATGATGGGCAGTTTAAAGCTCGGTGCCAGCAGCCCTGACAGGGCTAACACGACGGCGACGCCCGCCAGCGTAAAGTTGGCAACAAAGCCTGACCGAAAAATCTGCGCGAAATACGATGCTGCCGTATCGGCCACACCATAACGGCCCGCGAGTTTTTCCGAAAATTTGTGGTCGCTACGACCATTGGAGAGCTGCACCACCAACGCCGCTGTGCTCGCCTCGGCTTGCATGGGCTTGAAATCACGCCGCGAAAGAGCGTGCACACCTGTGAGGGCGAGCAGTAACGGGTAGGGCAGTGCCGGGGTGTTGGTCGCGGCGCGTTCGCGGTAAAACTGCATCAGCATACGGGTATCGACTTTATTCTCCGGCGGCACGGTGAGGGCGGCCACCACTTGGGCGATTGTGGTGTCTGCCGGTGCGCGCGGCACAATCTCCACACTCGGCTGCTCGATTTCTGCATCAGACAAACCGGTCCACAAAAGCTGCACAGGCTCTTCCGCATGCGTATGAATGTGAATCACCGGAATATGCCGCGCGACCGCATCGGCCACCACCCGTGATGTCCCACCGCGGCCACGATTCGGGTCACCATCCCAGAGCGCCAACAGCACATCGCACTGCTCCAATACCAAACGCCCTACCGCTTCATACGCCGCGGTGGCCTCGGCGTGGTTGCCGGGCAGCTCAAACGTGGACGTCACTTTTTCCAGCAGCGTGACAAAGTCGCCGTGGTGGGTTGGATTGGTGAAATCGTTCGCATACTGATCACGCGGAAACGGCAAACACGCATCCACGCGCCAACCCGCATCAAGCGCGGCTTTGGCCACAATCGTATCCGCGCCATCGGCGAGTGCGGAGACCATGCGGCACTGCGCCGGCTCGTTGTTGAATGCAGCGTGGTGGTGTTTGCCCACGGCGCGTAAAGATTGCTTTAACTGCGCGAGTGTTTGCGTGACAGTTGCGGTGAACGCGGCGATATCCGCACCGACCAGCTTGTGTTCACGATGCCCAGTCACGCCGATGGTTAAGCACAGACGGGGTTTGGTGTTGGTGCTGTTGGTTGCTTGGGTCATTGGTGCGCGCGTGTTTAGTGTTTTGCGGGTCGCGGATGATCGTAGACGTTGGCGGGTTTGTTTTTCGGGTTGGTGACAAAATCCTCTACAGGGAGGTCGTTTCCAGCCATAAATGCTTGAAAACGCCCGCCAATAAACGACTTTCGCCTTTTACTTTACTTTTTCATCTCCGCCGCAATCTCCGCCCGCAGCCGCTCAATAGACTTGAGCCGCTTAATCGTTGCTGGCAATGCGTCGAGGCTTGCCAGCGCGCGAGCCAATAGCGCCGCACGCTCCGGGGTGTTGACCAGCGCCTCGGCCAGCAGTTGGTTCGCACGGTCTAGCTTGAGAAACGGGTTGTCGCTATTGATCACCTGCGGCAGGGCGTGATAGGCGCGCGTCGGCACCAATTCCTTACTGGCCTCATCGCGCTTGCCTTGGCGCGCCAACGCTAGCGCCAACCCGACGCGAATGACATTGGTCAGCTTTTGCTGGTCGAGGGACGATTCCGCATCCGGTTTACGATAGCTCAGTGCCTCCCGAAACCGCACTTCGGCGTCGCGGTAGAGTCCCTGCATCATCGCAAGTTGGGCC
>JANPDI010000060.1:0-51818 GCA_031431435.1 Burkholderiales bacterium | reverse complement strand
GCCAAAACCGCTAATCAGCGGCCAAATCGGACCGACAGTATGCTCGGCAACTTTCATTGGACGGCCGGTGCCGGGGTCAAGCGGATGTCCCGCTGCGGGTACGGGACTGAAATGCCACTTGCTTTGAAGTCGCGCCAGATCGAAATAAGCAGGTCGGAACGCAATGGGGCGAGCCCCTGTCCGGGATCGTTGATCCAGGCTGACAACTCGAGTTCGATGCCATTGTCACCCAGCGCCTTGACCCAGGCCTCAGGCGCCGGCGACGCGAGTATCCGGCTTTGTGCACGTGCTGCAGCAACGATGATTACGCGCGCAAGCTCGACATCACATTCGTAACCGATCGTCACGGGGACCTTTAATGAAACCACCGGATCGGTGTAAGAGTGATTAACAACCGTATTGGTTATCAGCGTATCGTTGGGAACAATCGCTTCGGTTCCGTCAAGGCTCTTGATCACGGTGTAACGTGATTTGATGGCTTCAACAACGCCGTGTTTGTTGTCGACGGTAACCAGGTCGCCAAGACGAATCGACCGGTCAAGCAGGATGATAAAACCGGAAACATAATTACTCGCGATCTTTTGTAAACCAAGACCCAGACCGACACCAAGTGCGCCGCCAAATACGGATAGCACGGTGAGGTCAATACCAACCAACGGCAGCGCGATCAACACGGCCAGCACCAGCGCAAAGGCGCGCACAAATTTTCCAAGCACCACCCGTGAACTCATATCGATGGTGGTCGCCTTCAACAGGCGATTCTCAATCAATCCCGAAACACCAAGTGCGATGAATATGGTGATGACGGCAGAAATCAGTGCTTCAAGCACCAGTCGCAGCGACACAACCTGCTTGCCCATGGCGAATTTGATTTCGCCGAGCGACGTACCGATTTCGCCAAGGGCACCGGTCACATACAGCACCAATAATCCCCACACGCCATAGACGATGATGCGTTCCGATGCCTTGAGCAAATCAGACGGCGGAATCAGGTGGCGCAACAGATATACGGCGAGCCGGATCCCCGCAAACGCGGCAATCAACGGCAGGGCGATATGCAGAATGGGCGTCGTTTGAAACTTTACCAGCGCCAGCCGCCCCGACCATACCAGCACCAGCATGAGCAGCGGCAACACCAGTCGATGCGTGCTGCCGGCGCCGATCTTGGCAAAACCGGGTTCGAAATTGCCGGGAAAGCGGCGTTGTAGTGTGCGTGCGACCAGCCAGGAAATCGCGAACGCGGCGGTTAGTACCGCGAGCTCGGTCAGGACGTTTCGTGAGGTCAACAATTGCGGCAATGTGTCAAACATCTGAGCCGACTCTTGGAATGCTGCCTGAAAAGGTGCCGATTACTTCGTGGCGCGCTGCAAAACCGCGGCAAAAAAGCCGTCGGTATTGTGTTGCTTGGGCGACAAACGCAGATAGTGATCGGTCTGTTTAATATCGATCTTCAAACGTTTCAGCACTTGCGTAATCGGAACGATTTCAAATTCGGCATTCTTGGCGAGGAATGCGTCAACAATATTGTCGTTTTCTTCCGGCAGTACACTGCAAGTTGCGTAGACCAAACGTCCGCCCGGCGCGACCAATTTGGCAGCCGCACTCAGGATCGATGCCTGTTTGATCGTCAGTTCTAGCAACGCTTCTTCGGTCTGGCGGAATTTCAGATCGGGGTTGCGGCGCAAGGTGCCAAAGCCGGTGCACGGTGAGTCGACCAGCACACGATCAATCTTGCCGGCAAGTCGTTTGATCTTGGTGTCTTTTTCGCTGGCAATGCGCTGCGGCGTGATATTCGAAAGACCGGAACGCTTCAAACGTGGCGCAAGATTTGTCAGGCGCTTCTCGGACACGTCAAAGGCGTAAACGCGGCCGGCGGAGGCCATTTGTGCGGCGATCAGCAATGTCTTGCCACCGGCGCCGGCGCAAAAATCAACCACCATTTCGCCGCGTTTGGCTTCGAGAATGAGCCCCAGGATTTGTGAGCCTTCGTCCTGCACTTCGATAAAACCTTCGATAAATGCGGCGTGTTTGGTCAACGACGGTTTTTCATCGAGGCGGATACCGAGAGGCGAATGTGGCGTGAGCTTGGCTTTGATGCCTTCCTGCTGGAATTGTTTGAGCACCGCGTCACGTTTTGCCTTGGTCGAATTGACCCGTAAATCGAGCGGCGCGGGACTCATCATCGACTGGCCAAAATCAATAATCTTGGCGTCGGTCATGCCGGCGGCACGCATTCTGGCAATCAACCAATCCGGCAATTCCGCCTCGATACCGATCGCAAGGTTGTCGAGTTTTTTGGCCTTTAACAGCGCCAGCCAGGTCTCATCGCCACCACGCAAAACGGTGTGCAAATCGCGCACGCTGATACCCATAAAGCGGGTCAATGCCACCAGCGCCATCCGGCGTGGAGAGCCGTCGGTGACGACGTGTTCGATAAAACGGCGGTGACGCAACACCGTATAGACCGTCTCGGCAATAAAGCTGCGGTCACGCAAGCCGAGTTTTGGATGCTCTTTGAAATACCGCTTCAGGCCGATATCGGCGGGTGAAGTGAGCGGTAGGATGACAGTCAACGCATCAACAAGTGCGTGATATAGGGCTAAGGTAAGCGGCATGGTGGCGAATATACGTATAGACGAATGAACAGGTCAAAAACGGGCGATATTGGGTGTATTGCGCCCGGTGCAACCGCAGATGCCGGACGAGGATGACTCACGTCTCGTCTATCTTCGCAATTGGATAAGTTCGCTAGATAAACGGCCACATTGCAATCCGCTATTATCGCAGACCTGAGAGCGTATTCCAAGTCTGGAGATTGACCCGCCAACCAAGCCATTGGCCGTCAGCGGCCGGTATGGGCGCTATTCGGCCAACGGCGGCGGACGATTCGCCATCGGCGGGGGGCCGTCCGTTGCGGACGCCGAATACGCTTCGCCGGAAACACCGATTCTGGTGGCAATTTGCTCGAATGGGAACCTGCCCAAAAACAGTTTGAGCCTTACCGGCAAATATGAATATTTTGGTGCCAGCCAGACTTCGTAGGCGTCCTCGGGGTTGGCCGCTTCCGACAGCAGACGGATGGTCTCGACCGGGCCAAACCGCGTTTCGACGACTTCTTCGCCGATTTGTTTGAATTGATAGCGGTAAACCTTGCGGGCGTTGGTCACCAGCACGTCGAGCCTGCCGCCTCCCTCGGCTAAACGCGGGGCGTCATAGGCAAGTTGAAAGAGGAAGCTCTGCATATCCTGCATTTCACGACTCATGGGGACGGTGCGAACGTTATTGCTACGCTTGAACACCAGCGAATTGGTGGGCCGTTGAAATTCCGCCGTTTCCGCCTCGCCATCACCGCGACGAATCGAAAACGCGGTTGGTCGCAAGCCGTCCTCGGTGATGGTGCCCCGGCTTTGTTGATAGATCACGCCGGTCAGTGCGGCAATCAAAAACCCGGTCGCCTGGGTGCTTGATTCAATTTCGTACGCATCACCTTTGCGTGTCCATTTGAAATTGGCGATCCCGTCGGCAATTGACGAGGTTAGTTTGTATTCGATTGAAATCCGCTCGGCAAACGCCGGGGCCAATCGTTTGGACAATGGCGCCGGCGGCGGCACAGCCGGTACCGACGGCTCAACTGTCGGCGTTGGCTGGCTCTCGACGCCGGCACCGGTTGCCGGCGCGAGCCCCGGTGGGATCGACGTTTCCGCTGATGCGACTTGATCCGTGGCGGCAACGGCAATCGCATTTTCGGGCGCCACAAAGTCAGCCGCGGAGAGCGGTCTGGCGGCCGGCGGGTTGGGTTTGCTCGCCGCGCGCCGTTTGACCGCTGGTGCCGGGGAGGTCGCCTTCTGGATTGCCCGTTCAATTGGCACCAACGATGCGTCGTAGCGAACCACTGTTGCAGGCGTGAATTGTTCGACAAATTGTGGCGTCGCCAAGTACGCCCCGGCGTGCAGGACGACCGACAACACAATGGCAGCCGTCAGGCTGCGGTTAGAAATTGCAGCGGTGAAGTGCGCAATGCTGATTTGGCGATTAGGCATGGCGGATTGGTCGAGAATAACCGATCGGGCTGATGACGTCTAAACGTGCAGGTGTGCAGACGGCCGTCTATTGAATGAACAAATCGGTGAGCACCTGCTCGAGAATGGTTCCCTTTGAATCTTCAAAGATGATGCGGACCGGCACAAAATTCTTCGATTTTGACAGCCACAATTGTGCTTTTGACTCGCCTTGTTTTGCATCACGAACATATTGAATCGTATCGAAATCACCGGCGGGTGTGTTAAGTGTCGACTCGCCCTTTTTGACATATCGATATTGCTCGGCGTGTTTGCCCTGTGACATGGTCGTGGTGATTGATTGTGCGCCCGGTGTAATCACCATGAATTGATACATCGACGACAAACGGTCCTGGGTGCCCGCCGGCAGGTCAAACACTTCCTGCTCGGTGCGTCCGTCGTTTTGGTGCTCGCGGATGATTTCGTTTTTTGTCCAATCGAAGCGCGCGGTAAAATTTCGCCCGGTGTCGGATTTTCTTGTGCTTGAATAAAGGCCGGGGGCAAGTCCCATGGGTCCGATCCGGCCTTCGGAGGTGACGTTGATCTGGTCGCGGACAAAAATCGCAACAGCCCCCTCAGCGCGCGTATGCGACGTGATTTTGTAGCGGTCAGTGGTATCGCCGGGGTGGATAAATCGCTCAAATTTTTCGTCAACGCTGCCGATCAACAAACCACTTCGGTATACACGATAGGTCGCCTTGACAATGGTTGGCAGGGCGTTGATCGCCGTCGGAGCGGGTGAACCGTTTGTATTGGTGGCACTGGCCGGAGCGGGCGCGGCAGCGCTGCCGCCGACATGAAGGAACACGATTACGGTCAGCGCCGCCGCCGTCAAGAATGGAACCACAAATTTCATTATTTGCTCTCGGGTACGCGAAGGAAATCTTCGCCTGCCTGATGTCTAACGGACAACTGGTCGAACTGGAGGACGTTGCGCCCCGCATTCGATGGTGCCGGGGACAAACACGTTACCTCGCCGGCGGCCAGCCAGCCGATCACTCTCGGGTAGATGATGTGTTCTTGCGCAAGCACACGTTCGGCGAGGGCTTGTTCCGTGTCATCAGGCAGCACCGGCACCGCTGCTTGCGCGATGATGGGACCACAATCGAGATCCGGTGTGACAAGGTGGACTGTTGCACCGTGAATTTTTACGCCCGCCGCAAGCGCCCGGCGATGGGTATTCAGCCCGGGGAATGATGGTAGCAACGACGGATGGATATTGATAATCCGGTTTGGGAAATGCGCGATGAAATCTGCGCCCAATACACGCATGAAACCGGCCAGCACCACAAAATCCGGCTGAAAAAAATCAATGGTACCGGCCAGCGCGCGGTCAAAATCGTCGCGCGATGCGTAGTCCTTGTGATCGACCACGCGCTGCGGGATGTCGTGCGCGGCCGCTGTTTCCAGCCCTTTTGCACCCGGGCGGTTGGAGATGACCGCGCGAATATCGACCGGCAAATTTGCCGTTGATCGCGTCCGCAGAATGGCTTCCATGTTGGAGCCGCGCCCTGAAATGAGGATGACGATGGATTTCATCTGAAGTTAAATCATCATTATCGGCGGCTATTTCCAGCCATTATTGGCTGGAAGTGCTTGTGGATAGGGGTGTTTTCAAATTTGCCGATCGTTCAGTGGCGTTGTTAGGTGACAATCGTTTGTGCTTCACCGCGCTGGCGGGGGCGAATTTCGCCGATTGCAAAAACTGTTTCGCCCAGCGCCGTCAAATGTGCCGTCGCACTCGCCGCGTTTGCCTTGTCCACAATGACCACCATGCCAATGCCGCAGTTAAACGTGCGCGCCATCTCGGCATCGTCGACCCTGCCGTGTTCCTGCAGCCACGCAAAAATAGGCGGGGCGACCCATGATTTCCGGCGGATTACCGCGGTGACAGTGTCAGGTAACACACGCGGAATATTCTCGGTGAGGCCGCCACCGGTGATATGCGCCATGCCTTTGACCACGCCGGTCTTGACCAATGACAGCAGCGGCTTGACATAAATGCGTGTCGGCGCAAGCAGATCAAGCGCCAGTTGACGGTTTGCGGCGTCGTGCAAATCCACCCCGCTGCGCTCGATGATTTTGCGAATCAATGAGTAGCCGTTTGAATGTGCGCCGGATGATTGCAGCCCAAGCACCACGTCGCCGGCGGCGATGGTCTTACCAGTGATGATGGCGTCTTTTTCCACCAGACCCACGGCGAATCCGGCGAGGTCGTATTCACCGGCCGGATACATTGACGGCATTTCCGCCGTCTCGCCGCCGATCAATGCGCAGCCGGCCCGCTCACAGCCTTGGGCGATGCCTTTGATCACGTCGGTGGCGACCGCGACATCAAGCTTGCCACAAGCGAAATAATCGAGGAAGAAAATAGGCTCGGCACCCTGCACCAGAATGTCGTTGACACTCATTGCCACCAGATCTTCGCCGACCGTGTCGTGTTTGTTGAGATGAAATGCGAGTTTCAATTTTGTGCCGACACCGTCGGTACCCGACACCATCACCGGATTTTTGTATTGCTTGGAAACTTCCACCAGCGCACCAAAACCGCCAATGCCGCCCATGACCTCCGGTCGCATGGTTCGCTTTGCAAACGGCTTGATGTTTTCGACCAGCTGGTCACCCGCGTCAATATCGACACCTGCCTGTTTATAGGTGAGCGGCGCGAGGTCGGTATGTGATGGCGGGGCTGATGACATGGTGGTGTTTGAATGATTCGGGCTGAATTCCGTATTGGCCGGGAACGCTGACAGCGTTTTCAGTTACGATGACGGCTGGACGACCCAAATTTTACCGGATATGACACGTCAAAGCTCTCAACGCCACAAACAAAATACACCCGAATTCCTGGCGAGGATTCGTGCCAAATCGGCGGCACAATTGCCGCGTTGGTTGGATTGGCACTTTGCGTTGATCCTGTCGGCGTTATTGGTGTTTGGTTTGCTGATATGGGTGTTGTCGCCGATTCTTGCGCCGTTCCTTGCGGCGGCGATTCTTGCCTATATTTTTGCACCCATGGTTGATCGATTGTCGATGCGCGGGGTGCCGCGTGCGGTTGGCACGGTCATTGCCGTGTTGCTGATGATTGTTACGGTGATTTTGCTGTTGCTCATTATCCTGCCGCTGTTTACCAAGGAAATTGCCCAGCTCACGCAACTGATCCCGAATTTTGTCGAGCAATTAAAGACCAACGTCGTGCCTTGGATTAACGCCAAGCTTGGCACCGCTTTGACCCTCGATGCCGCGTCATTTCGCCAGTTTATGCAGGAAAACCTGACCGATGCCGGCGGTATCGCCCGGCGTGTTTTTACGACCGTGGGTTCGGGGGGATTGGCGGTACTGGCGGTGCTGGTGAATCTGGCGTTGATACCGGTGGTGCTGTTCTACGTGCTCAGGGATTGGCACATGCTGGTCGGCAACGTTGACGCCATGATTCCGCGCCGGTTTCACGCCACGGTGACCGGCATCACGCGCGAAATAGATGAAATCCTGTCGGAATTCTTGCGCGGACAGTTGATGGTGATGTTGTTAATGGCCGCCTTTTATGTGCTTGGCCTGTGGGCGGTCGGCCTGAAATTTGCGCTGCCAGTCGGACTCGTCACCGGATTGCTGGTGTTTGTCCCGTACCTGGGTGTCGGCCTCGGCTTTGTGCTCGGCACCGTGGCCGCCGTCATGCAGCCTGACGCGTCGCTGTTGTCCGTCGGCATGGTGTGGGCGGTATTCGGCGTCGGCCAGGTCATCGAAAGTTTTTTCGTCACCCCGAAGTTTGTCGGCGAACGGATTGGTCTTCACCCGGTTGCGGTGATCCTCGCTTTGCTCGCGTTTGGCCAGGTATTTGGTTTCTTCGGCATCTTGATGGCGCTGCCCGCCAGCGCGGCAATCCTGGTCGGGTTGCGCCATTTGCAACACCGTTATCAGGACAGTGACGTGTTTAGACGCTGATCATTGATTGCGCGGGCGGGCGCCAGCGCTGGCGTTAGCCCGCCTTCAACATTTTGATTGCCTCTTCGGTACTTCGTCGCATCCGGTTAAAGGCGATGCCAAGAACGCTGATTTCATCTTTGCCGTGCGGCCTGAATTCGGGAATGGAAAAATTCCCAACTGAAACCGCGTCGGCTTGCGCCGCCATCTCTGCCACCGGCCGCACAATCAGCCGGTCCAACATCAAATTCAACACAAAAAAGACGGCGAAAAAAACCGCGCCGAGTGAACTCAGAAAAGTCGTGAGTGCGAGCCTTGCGGTTGACGTGACGGTGTTGTAATCGATATCGACAACAAAAATGCGTGTTGGTGATTCGCCCGCCCGGATCGATCTGGCGACGATCAAGCGGCTGACGCCGGGGGCGATGGTGAATACGTCGGCGATTTCCTGGCGAACCCCGTTGCGTTCGCCCAACAAGCGCTGGGCGACTTCGGCATAAATGCCGGTCTGAGGTTCCTTTTCATCAAACACCCGTACCTTCATTTCGATCAGTCGCGATCCCAGCGTGGTGGCAATACGTGGGTCAAGGGCGGCAATATTCGACACGTCAAGAACCGTGCGGGCGGCGCGTTTGGCGTCGTCAGTCGCTTGTTGCTGTAGATAACGGTCGGCAACTGCGCCGACCGATGCGAAGCCGGCCGCAAAGATGATGACCAATACCAAATTGAATTTGAATCGCAAGCCCATTAATCCCCCTGTTTTTTATTGATAAACCCGTAACGGCGTTCGCGGCCGGCGTCGTACGCAATACAAAAATAGGCGGCGCTATTGTGGGCGCCAGGATTCATTCCCGTTGCGGACGCTCAAGAAAAAATTGTCACGCTCTTCGGGCGTACGTAGATGGCCCGCCAACCGGTCATAAAATTCACGGGAATTTTGCGAGGCCTTGGCATATCGCGAAACCAGCACAGTGGCGATCGGTCCGATGATCGGCGCAAGGGCCGCCTCGCCGCGTTGTGCGAGTTCGGCGGTCACCGGCGAACTGGCGCGATTACCATCGGCGGGATCGTTGGCAACCACTTTTTCAGCAACCGGCGATGCGCCGGCGGCGGTGTCGGCCGTTGGCATCTCGTTATATCCACTCAAAATCCGCTTGCCGGCCTTCATGTACATTTGACGTTTTGCGATATCGTCGATTTGACCCGCGATGTGGCGCAACAAGTCCGTCGAGTTGTCGCAATTGCGCGAGGCACGTTTGACGGTGGTAATCGAATACGGACCGAGGAATGGTAGCAGTGCCCTTGTCAAATCCGCCAGCAATCCCGGCGCAAACGAGGCGGCGCTGTCGGCGCGCAACATGGTGTCGTTTGGATTTGAACCCGGCGGTTTATTTACCAATTTATTTTTCCTGATGGCCGACAAAAAAATTGACCGAGATGGCTCGGATTTAATTTGAAAACAGGCGTGTTGGCGGATGATGCCGCAATTTTCAGCCAGTTTAGCCGACTTTCCATTGCCAATCTATGCAAAAAATCACACAGCCGGCAGCCTTGCCCGGCCGCCGCAAAAAAACTACGCCGGGCCAATGCCGTGAGGTCCGCCGGGAATATTTGCGACTGTTAAATCCTGACCGGCCGCAAAATCCAGCATGCGCTGGATTGACCGCTTGGCGAGTCTGCCGGTTTCGGCGTCGATAAGAACTTCATTGGCGCCGATTTCGAGCACCTGTGCCAAATTCGCCAATCCATTCATCGCCATCCATGGACAATGGGCGCATGATTTACAGGTCGCGGAATTGCCGGCAGTCGGGGCTTCGATAAATATCTTGCCGGGCGCCGCCGCTTTCATTTTGTGAAAAATGCCCTTGTCGGTTGCGACGATGAAGGTGGTTGCGTCGAGCGTTTGCGCCGCCTTGATGATTTGCGTCGTGGATCCGACCACATCCGCGAGTGCAATAACCGACGCCGGGCTCTCCGGATGAACCAGCACCATTGCAGTCGGAAATTGTTTTTTAAGGTCCGACAACTCGGCGGTCTTGAACTCGTCATGGACGATACAAGAGGCCTGCCAAATTAACATGTCCGCGCCAGTCTTGCGTTGGATGTAATCGCCCAAATGTCGATCAGGTGCCCAGATGATTTTTTTGCCCTGGGCATGCAGATGTTGAACGATTTTCAGGCCGATTGACGAGGTCACCATCCAGTCCGCCCGCGCTTTCACCGCGGCGCTGGTGTTGGCGTAGACCACCACGGTGCGATCCGGGTGTTGATCACAAAATGTGTTGAATTCGTCGGGCGGACAGCCGAGGTCAAGTGAACATTCGGCCTCGAGTTCCGGCATCAGCACCCGTTTCTCGGGGTTGAGAATTTTCGCGGTTTCACCCATAAAACGCACACCGCAAACGACGATGGTCTTTGCCGGGTGGACAGAACCAAATCGTGCCATTTCCAGCGAATCCGAAACGCAGCCGCCGGTTTCCTCGGCTAGGTCCTGCAGATCCGGATGTACGTAATAGTGCGCAACCAGAATCGCATCCTGTTTCTTGAGCAATTGCCGGATGCGCGCCTTGAGTGCAATACGCTGGTCGGGTGACGGCTCGTTCAGGACTTTCGCCCACGCCTGTCCCGGGGTGATTTGTTGGCGGCGCGGCAAATCAAAATCGATTTTTATCTTGATGCTTGTTGACGGTGTCATTTCAGGTGACCAGGTTACGGCGTTGATATTTTTCGGCGCGCCAATCGGCGCTTGTCATGACATCACGAATCACCATCACGGCGTCCCAGCAATCGACGAATCGTGTATACAGCGGCGTAAAACCAAAGCGGATCAGATTGGGTTGTCGAAAATCGCCAACCACACCCCGCGCAATCATCGCTTGCATGATCGGGTAGGCGTGCTCATGGCTGAACGAAAGCTGCGATGCACGTTTTGTGCGTTCGCGCGGTGCGACACAAAAGAAGCCGAAAGCGGCGCAGTGTTGGTCCATCAGATGCCAGAACAAGTCGGTCAGCGCCAGCGACTTGGCACGCACGTCTGCCATATCGACGCCGTCGAAGGTATCAATTCCACAGCGCAAAGCAACCATGGAAAGAACAGAAGGTGTACCACATTGGAAACGGGAAATATTTTCTGCGGGCACAAATGATGGTGCAAACTGGAACGGCGCCTGATGACCAAACCAGCCGGAAAGCGGGGTCGACAGGCGGATTTGCCAATCTTTTGCGACATACAGGTAGCCCGGCGCGCCGGGCCCGCCGTTGAGATATTTATAGCCGCAACCAACCGCAAATTCAGCGCCATCCTCGTTGAGTTTGAGGGGCAGGGCGCCGGTGCTGTGGCTCAGATCCCACACCACGTGGGTTGCCGCTTGTTTGGCGGCACGGTTGATTGCCGCCATGTCATGCAATTGCCCGGTGCAATAGTCAACCTGGGTTACCAACACGGCAGCGGTGGTCGCGTCGATTGCCGATACAACACTGCCGGGTTCGACCAGCCGCAAAATAAATCGGTTTCCCAGCACCGCGTTGAGACCCTCGGCGATATACAGATCGGTTGGAAAGTTGCCCCGCTCGGATACGATCACGCGGCGGTTTTTGTCGCCGGCAATGTGCGGCAGCGCCAGCACGCCGGCAAGCAACTTAAAAATATTGACAGAGGTCGAATCGGCGACCAACACCTCATCCGGCGACGCGCCGACCAAACGCGCCAAGGCGGCGCCGGTGGTGCGTGGCAAATTCACCCAATCGGCGCTGTTCCACGAACCGATCAGGTCGCGCCCCCAATCGTGCAACACCGTCTTCTGCATGGCAGCGGCTGTTTTTTCGGGCAATGCACCGAGCGAATTGCCATCGAGATAAATCACGTCTTCCGGTAGCGAAAAGCGCATCCGCAGGGATGACAACGGGTCAATCCGGTCGAGCGCTTCACACCCGGCGCGATTCGCCGGCGGCAGAGGCGCTTGGCTGGTGCCGGATGGATGTTTGGTCATGGGCGTCATTTGGGAATTATCGCAGACCTGCGGTATCGACCAACCAGCCGCAACCGTTTTGTCCGGGGTCGATCGGGGTTTCCGCCGTTGCGGCCCGCGGAAACGACAAGAAAGGCCTCCGGCCGGCCGGAAAGAGGGGGAAATATTCATACGGGAACGATGCGGTAAAATAGCGAATCAACTATTGGATGAGAAACGTGTGGTGAATGTGGGCGCGTCAACAGATTCGATTACGCTGAAGGGAAGCATGGTGGCGATTGTCACGCCGATGTTGCCGGATGGCGCATTGGATTTGCCACGTTTGAAGTCGCTGATCAACTGGCATGTTGACGAGGGCACGGACGGTATCGTCATTGTCGGTACCACCGGCGAGTCGCCAACGGTGGACTTCGCCGAACACGAACAGCTGATCAATGCTGCTGTTGATTACGCCGACGGACGCATCCCGGTGATTGCCGGTACCGGCGCGAATTCGACCAAAGAAGCGATTTATTTGACAAAAGTCGCCAAGCGGGCCGGCGCGGACTATTCACTCTCGGTTGTTCCTTATTACAACAAACCGACGCAGCAGGGTATGTATTTGCACTATCGCGCCATTGCAGAATCATGTGATTTGCCGATGATTTTGTACAATGTTCCCGGTCGCACCGTGGCTGATATTGCCAACGACACGGTGCTGCGCCTGGCGGAGATTCAAAACATTATCGGCATCAAGGATGCAACCGCCAACATGGCGCGCGGCACCCATCTGATTAAGTTTGCGCCGAAAAATTTTGCGATTTACTCGGGCGAAGACGTCTCGACGCTGGCGTTATTGTTGCTGGGTGGTCACGGTACGATATCTGTCACCGCAAATGTCGCACCACGCATGATGCACGACATGTGTGCAGCTGCGCTCGCCGGTCGGCGCGAAGAGGCAATCTTGCTCAACAACAGGTTGCTCGGGCTGCACAATGACCTGTTCCTCGAAGCCAACCCGATTCCCGTCAAATGGGCGCTTCAACAAATGGGCAGGATCGATTCGGGTATCCGATTGCCACTGACCCCGTTTGAAACCAAGTATCACGCCACGCTGCTTGCCACGATGCGTGACGCCGGAATTCTCGAAAATATCAAGGAAGTCGCATAAATGAAGTTGAACCGTACATTTTTTCTAATTGCATCTTCCTGCGTCGTTGTCACCGGGTGTGGTTGGCTAAGTCCGGCCGGACCGGACTACAAGACGCAGGGACAGGCCACCAAAATTCGCTCGCTGGAAGTGCCGCCGGATTTGACCAAGCCAATCGCCGACGACCGGTTTGTGGTGCCTGACAACAAGGCAACAACCTTTTCGCAATACAGCCGTGAGCGTGGCGCACAGCCGCTGGCGACGACCAACACCGCGGTGCTACCCAAATTTGACAACGCGCGCATGATGCGTGCCGGTGATCAACGTTGGTTGGTGGTCAAGGCGCCGCCCGACCGGGTTTGGACGGTGTTAAAAGAATTCTGGACAGAAACCGGCTTCGTGATCAAACGTGAAACGCCGGAGTCCGGCATCATGGAAACCGATTGGGCTGAGAACCGCTCAAAGATTCAGCAGGACTTTATCCGCAACTCGGTCGGCCGCCTGCTTGACGGGCTGTATTCGACCGGTGAGCGTGACAAGTTCCGTACCCGTATTGAGACCGGCATGGAAGCCGGCACCATCGAGATCTTTGTCAGCCATCGTGGCCTGGAAGAAGTCTTTACCAACGCCGACAAAAACAGCACCGGGTGGCAAACCCGCGGCCCGGACAAGGATCTTGAGGCCGAAATGCTGGGGCGCATGATGGTGAAATTCGGCTTTGCCGGCGACAAAGCGACCGCCGTGGCTGGTGCCGCAAACGTGCCGGCAGGTGTGGCGCGCGCAACCTTTGACAGTCAAAAAGGCGGCTCGCTCAAGGTGGCCGAGCCATTTGACCGCGCATGGCGTCGTGTCGGGCTGGCGCTTGATCGCTCCGGCTTTACCGTCGAAGATCGCGACCGCTCAAAAGGAATGTTCTTTGTTCGTTACATCGATCCGGACGCAGATGCACAGTCCGGCGAGAAAAAAGGCTGGTTGGATCGGTTGGCATTCTGGCGTTCCGACAAGCCTGCCGACCGGCCGCAATTCCGCATCAAGGTCGCCGAGGTTGCCGGCACGACGGAAGTGGAAGTGCAGACGGCAGAGGGCAAGCCGGATAACTCGCCGACCGCAAAACGCATCATGACGCTGTTGTTTGAACAACTGCGCTAGGTGTCCATTAACGACATAAAAAAGGGCCCGCATTTGCCGGGCTCTTTTTTTATCCCGGGCGGGGCAGCGGAATGACCATGCGTTTTTGCTCGCTTGGATCGGGTAGTGAAGGCAATGCCCTGATTGTTGAGGTGCTGTCCGGCGTCTCGACCTCGCGCGTCATGATGGATTGTGGCTTTGGCTTGGCTGAAACGGGGACCCGCCTTGGCCGCGCCGGCCTGCTACCGGCTGACATTGATGCAATTGTTGTCACGCATGAACATTCAGACCATATCGGCGGGGTCGCGCGGTTTGCCCGCAAACATGGCATTCCCGTCTGGCTCACGCATGGTACCGGCAAGTTGTTGGGCGAACGCGCCCTGCCGCAAGCGCTGATCCATTATGTCGATCCTCATTCCGCGTTTGCCGTCGGCGATATTTCTGTCATCCCATATACCGTCCCGCACGACGCTAATGAGCCTGTGCAATACGTATTTTCAGACGGCGCCAGACGGCTCGGCGTGTTGACAGATGTCGGTACAACGACGCCGCATATTGACCATAGCCTGTCGGATTGCGACGCATTGGTGCTGGAGGCGAATCACGATCTGGAAATGCTTCGAAACGGCCCCTATCCAGCCAGCCTGAAACAACGTGTTGCGGGAAAATTTGGCCACCTCGACAACGAAAAGGCGGCGGCGTTGCTGGGCCGCATCAAGGGCGAGAAGTTGCAGCATGTGTTGGCGGCGCATCTATCCAAACAAAACAATACTGAAGATCTTGCGCGGGCGGCATTTGCCGGGGCGCTGGCATGTACGCCGGACTGGATCGGCATTGCCAGACAGGATGATGGATTTGGCTGGCGCAGTTTCGTCTAGCCGTTGACGACTGTTGCCGTTGCAATCATCGTTGCACAAACAAAAACGCCAGTCAAAAGACTGGCGTTTTTGTTGAAGCGGCTGAAGAATTACTTCTTCGGTGCTTCTGCAGGCTTGGCGGCAGCAGCAGCGGCAGGCGCAGCAGCAGCAGCGGCAGCAGGCGCAGCAGCAGCAGCAGCGGCAGGCGCAGCAGCGGCAGCAGCAGCAGGCGCAGCAGCAGCAGCAGCGGCCGGAGCAGCAGCGGCAGCAGCAGCAGCAGCGGCAGCAGCATCAGCGGCTGGCGCAGCAACAACTGGAGCAGCAGCTTTTGGTGCTTCAACTTTTGGGGCTTCTTGTTTACCGCAAGCTGCGAGGCCGACGGCGATGATTGCAACAGCGAAAATTGACTTGTTCATTTCTACATCCCTTGGAAAAAAATTTTGATCAAAATTTTTGATCGGCTTTTGTGACGTTTTCAGCGCCTCGAACAAACTCAAAAGTACCCCGAGTGTTGACCAAGACTACAGCGCTCTGTTTCAACCGACCGCGGAGTATATCACTGGTTTGGTGCAGCGCACAACTTGCCGCAATCGTCGAACCGCACATTTTGGCGCCTGACCGGGTCTAAAGACCGGTGCTGCGTGTCGATACCGCCGGCTCGCTTGATGCCCATATTTCCTCAAAACGATCCAAAAAGGGCTTCACCTCATTGACGTCGTGCATCGTCAGAACCGAGCGCGGGTGTGAGGCGACGGGTTTTCGCCAGATCGCGTTATCGTCAGCGATCAGCATGACGTCCTGTGCGCTCCGCGCCGCATCGGTGGTCACGCGAATCGACATCAAGTCGGCGTATTGGCCCAAAAGTGAGATCAGACGTGGCATTTCGCCCTCGATGCCGCGGGCGTCATGCAGCGCAATGCGGATTCGACGGGCGCGGCTGTTGTGGCTGCCCATCAATAGGTTGCGCAGGATATCAATGACAAATGGCCGGCCATACTCACGCGCCATCATGGACGTTGCAGACTGGTCAAATATCATCAATTCCCATTTTGCGTGACCAAGTACGTCAACAATCGCCTGTTTCGCATCACTTTGGGAATCCATCAGCCGGTAAACCACTGCCGGCGGGTCGTTTGCCAAAAGTTGGTTGGTGGTCAAGGAGGCTCCTTTAGCGCGAATCGGTTGTTGGAATGACGTTTTTGCAGTTTCGCTCAAGCGCCACAAATTTGAAAGTGGCCCCGCTGCCATTGCTGGTAAATCATGTCGAGTGCCACCGGCGAGGCGGTGGCGAGCAACATCGGTGCGAGGTGACGGGTATTGGCAAGGGTCAAAAACACGGCGCGGTCTGTCTTGGATACGGGCAGTGTCTCGCCGTTGATATAAAAATTGCGCCCGTCATACAGCATTCTGGTCCGCAGGTCGAGGTCAATACCCCTTGATTCGGCCATGCGTTTGAAGGTTGTGACGCTTTTGGCGGCCGGTGGTGGATTGAACGTGACGTGTGACTTTGGCTGGGACAGAAAACGTCCGGCAAACGCATTGAGCTGATTGGGCTTGATTGCCGGCATCAGCGCGGCGGTGATGGTTGCTGAAACAGCCGCTTGCAACGATGGATCAATTGCGGCGTGGTTATGCTGTGCCGTGGCGGTTCGATTTTTGTCGGCATATCGACCGTCGATTTTCAACCCGTCGCGCAGATCATCAAGCCAGGCGTCGAGCAGCTCCTGCTTGGACGGCGAACGAAAACCGATCGACCAGGTGACACAATCATCGGATTCAGCCAAACCGTTGTGGGCAAACGAAGGTGGAAGATAAAGCATGTCACCTTCTTCAAGCACCCACTCTTGGTCTGGCCGGAATCGCTGCAGAATTTTTAGCGGCATGCCGGGTTTCAGCGCCAGATCGCGCTTTGCGGATATTTGCCATCGTCGTTTGCCGGCCCCCTGCAACAGAAACACATCGTACGAATCAAAGTGGGCCCCGACGCCGCCGCCTTTGACGGCGTAACTCACCATCAAGTCGTCGATGCGTGTTTGCGGCAGAAAATTGAATTTTGCGAGCAATTGATGCGCTTCATGCGAAAAGTGCTGGGTATCCTGAATCAGGACGGTCCACTTTGATTGTGCGTTGCGGGCAAGTGTTGTGAATGTTGATCGGGCAAACGGGCCGTATTCAAGACGCCATTGGTTGTCTTCGAATGACACCAGGCGGCTTTCAGCCTCATCGTATCCGGCGAGTCGCAAAATCTCCGCCTTGGTCAGCGGCGCAAACTTTTTTGGAAACGCACCACGAATCAACAAAGGCTTCTTCTGCCAGTAGTTGTCGAGAAAATATTGTGCGCTGATATTTCCAAGCTGCGGCAATAGTGGGTTGGCGCTTGCTGCGGTTTTTGTTTGACGGTTCATTATTTTTGACGCGACAAAAATTCGTCGAAAGGTTTTGCAAAGTAAAATTAATTTTGGTTTAGAATCAATTCAGGTAACCAAACTTTCCGGACAACAAAATCCATGTTGCAAATCGGCACCACCGCGCCGCCATTCGAATTGCCAGACGCCAGTATGGAGATGATCCGGCTATCTTCGTTTCGCGGCAAGAAAAATGTCGTGCTGTATTTTTATCCGCGCGATGGCACACCGGTGTGCACCAAAGAGGCAATCGACTTTTCGGATCACGAAGACAGTTTTGCCGAATGTAACACGGTCGTGTTCGGCGTATCACGTGACGATTGTATGGTGCATGAGGAATTTCGGGATAAACACGGCATTTCTTTGTCATTGCTGTCGGATACCGAATGCGAAGTCTCGCGATTGTACGAGGTACTCATGGAGCAGGCCAACAGCACCGGCGGCGATGTGCGTCAGGCAGTCAGGCGTTGCACATTTGTGATTGACAAAAAAGGCGTCGTCAGACATATCCTGTTGGATCACAACCCGCGGGCGCACGTTCGCGACGTATTGACGCTGGCGAGACAATTACACGGCCATTGACGTTTTTTAATCAATTGCGGTAACCATTGGTTCATCCCGCCGCCAGCGATGCCTTGCCCCGCCATGCTCAGCCGTCGCCAACTTTTATTTCACATTTCATCTTTCCCATTTCCCTTTTCTCGTTTCCCCTTTCACATTAACCATTCCCTGATATGTTATTGATCGCAAAAGACACAGTTGTCACCATTACCTATGATTTGACCGACAGCGACGGCGAGGCCATTGAGACAAATGGCACGCTCGCCTATTTACACGGTGGCTATGACGGCATTTTCCCGAAGGTCGAAGCTGGTCTGGCCGGCAAAGTTGTCGGCGGTGAGTTGTCAATTTCCCTCGACCCTGAAGATGCCTTTGGCGACTACGACGAGAATCTGATTCGCATGGAACCGGCATCGGTTTTCCCGCCCAATCTTGAGGTTGGCATGCAGTTTGAGGGCGTCCCACCCGGTGAAGACGATGATCGCTGGGTCATTTATACCGTGACAGACATTGCCGACGGCCAGGTGGTGGTGGACGGCAACCATCCGCTGGCGGGCGAACGCCTGTTATTCAAATGCACCATCGCCGAAATTCGCAGCGCCACGGCCGATGAGATTTCGCACGGCCATCCACATGGCGCGCACGGCGTCCACCACTAGACAAATCGGTGGCCGCCGCCGACTATTGGCCGGCTGGCGTCGGCACAAAGTTTCCGGATTCGATAAAAAACGGTGAGAGACGGTTTGTTGCGTCGACCGTGATGCGCACCCAATTGACGTTGGGTGTGCCGTAGCCTTCGACGCGCGTGATGTTCGGCAAGGCGCGTTTGTCGAGCGGGCTGATGTAAGGGCGGTCAATGCGATGTTGGTGACTATCGCCATGGGCAAACAAAATGGGTTTGCCAAACGTGACGGCTTGCGTTTCAAACGCACGCAAGAAAACGGCAAATCCCGAGCCGGCGACCTGTTGGGGTTTTTCCTCAAACCCGGGATTAGCCTGCTGAAATACGACAAGACCGACAATATCGGCGCCACCTGCCCGCGCCATGGCAACCCTTAGCCATTCGATATTGGCACGGGTGCGTTCGCGCTGTTCCGAATCGTTGGCGGCATCAAACCCGGCATTGTCGTTACTGCCTTGGATGTTGAATGTCGCATAAACAATGCCGCCGTGTATCCACATGGCGTTCTCACGATAGCGGGACAACACCGGGTCCGCCAAAAACATTTCTGACTGGCGCGTCACACGGATTCGATTCTTGCCAAGTGAGTAGCTGTCGTTGAAAAAAATATCGCGCAGTTTATCCAGACGCGCCAGTGGCGGCATCGGCCCATTGGTGGGCCGGCGGCAATCGACCCACTCATTGTCACCCGGCGTGTAAATCAGCGCGTGTAATGAACGGTTGAATTCTTCCCGTCGAAGCTTGAACAGAGCGTCGGTACAAGGCGCATTTGAACCCGCTTTGAAGTCGCCGACATGCACCACAAAGGCGAGCGGCTCCCTGCTGATCGTGTCGAGCAATTGCGGAAACAGTTGTTCCTCGCGTTTGTTGTATTGCAGATCGCCTATCATTGCAAACGAGTAGGTGCCCGGGCCGGCGGGACGTGTCGCGCAACCCGCCAGGAACGACAGACAGACCATCGCGCCAAGCGCGTAAAACCGGGTTTGATTATTCATTTTCCAATTCGCGTTTTAGTCGATACAACAAATCCAGCGCCTCGCGCGGACTCAGTTCATCCGGCCTTGCGTCACGCAGATGATCGAGCACCGGGTGTGTTTCGGTCGGCGTTTCGCGGGCGGTGGCCGTGGCTGAAAACAGATCCGCCTGATTGCCGCGGTGAAGTGATGACAGCTCGAGTTCGCCGAGTTGTTTGCGCGCCGTCTTCAGGACATTGCGCGGCACACCGGCAAGTTGCGCCACCTGCAAACCATAACTTTGATTGGCCGGCCCCGGCTCGAGCTTGTGTAAAAAAACAATCTTGTCCTTTGACTCGACGGCGTCAAGATGCACGTTGGCAAGATTCGGCAACTCGGCGTTGAGGCGCGTCAATTCAAAATAGTGGGTGGCGAACAATGTGTAGGCGCGTGATGTTTCGGCGAGGTATTTGGCAATGGCATACGCCAACGACAAGCCGTCAAAGGTCGATGTGCCGCGGCCGATTTCATCAACCAACACCAGGCTGTCTTTGCCGGCGGTATTCAAAATCGCGGCGGCTTCGGTCATTTCGACCATAAACGTTGAGCGCCCGCCCGCCAGATCATCGGAGGCGCCGATGCGCGTCATGATGGCGTCAATCCTGCCGATTTCCGCCCGCGCCGCCGGTACATACAAGCCGGTGTGAGCCAGCAAAACAATTTGCGCAACCTGGCGCATGTAGGTTGATTTGCCGCCCATATTGGGGCCGGTGATCAGCAATAGCTGACGTGACCGCGACAAGTCGCAGTCGTTGGGAATAAAGTTTTCGACCTGACTTTCCACCACCAGATGCCGGCCATCGGTGATGTGCAAACGGTCGTCGTCAACAAAGTCGGGAGCAGCCAGTTTGAAGCGCACGGTATTAACCGCGTTGGCGCACAGCACATCAATTTCAGCCGCCGCACGCGCAACCGCGTGCATGGCGTCGATCGCCGGGGCAAGTGTCGTCAGGATCTGATCAAACAGGAATTTTTCCCGCTGCAGCGATCGTTCGCCCGCCGACAACGCCTTGTCTTCAAATGCTTTTAATTCGGGCGTGATGAATCGCTCGGCGTTTTTGAGTGTTTGCCGCCGACGATAGTCGTCGGGCACCTTGTCCAACTGACCTTGTGAAACCTCAATAAAAAAACCGTGCACGCGGTTGTATTCAACCCGCAAATTGGCGATGCCGGTGCGGGCACGTTCGCGCGCCTCAAGTTCGAGCAGGAAAGCGGATGCGTTTGATTGCAGTCCACGCAGTTCGTCCAATTCGGCATCAAAACCATTGCGAATCACGCCCCCATCGCGCACCGCGTTGGCGGGCTCATCTGCAATCGATTGTGAAAGATAAGCATGGACGGACGTTTCCAACGAAAATGCCGTCAAAATGCGCGCCAATGGCGGACTTTCAATTTGTCGGATGACCCCGCACAACGCCGGCAATGTCGCCAGTGCCGCCCGCAACGCCACCAGATCACGCGGCCGCGCCGAACGTAATGCAATGCGCGTGACAATGCGTTCGACGTCCGCCCAATCCTTGATCAACGCATGTAGTTCGTGATGATGCGGCGCGATGGCATTGCCGGCGGTATGCCGGGCGAAAATCGCCGCGCGGTCGCGAAGCGGCTGGTGCAACCATTCGCGCAACAGCCGCGCCCCCATGGTTGTGACCGTGCTGTTCAGGATTGAAAACAGCGTCGGCGATGGCTCGCCGCGTATGGTCTCGGTGATTTCGAGATTGCGTCGGGTACCGGCATCCATGCGGATGTACGCATCGTCACGTTCAACTGTCAGACCCGTCACATGCGGCAGGCTGGCACGATCAAAGGCGCGCTGTGTTTGTTGCACATAGTGCAGCAAGGCCCCGGCGGCGGTGACTGCGGCATCCATTCCGTCAATGCCAAAACCGGCGAGATCAATGGTGCCGAACTGTTTGGTCAACAATTTGACCGACGTACCGAGATCGAATTGCCAGTCCGCCAGTCGCCGCACGGCAATGCGCCGGTCGTTGATCAAGCCGCCCAGCGCGTCCGGCACAATCAATTCTGCGGGTTGCAACCGTTCCAACTCCGAAAGCAGGTTTGCCCGGCCGACTTCACGCACACAAAAGCGTCCGCTTGCCAACGCCAATGACGCAATGCCCACAACATTTTCATGGCTAAAAATCGCGGCAACCAGTACATCGCGTTCAGCCGGCATTAACGCGCTGTCCGTCAGCGTCCCGGGGGTCACAATGCGGGCAACCGCCCGCTCAACCGGACCTTTCCCGGTAACCTCGCCAATCTGCTCGCAAATAACAACCGATTCGCCCAGCTTCACCAACTTCGCAAGATATTGTTCAACCGCATGAAATGGCACGCCCGCCATCTTGATCGGTTGTCCGGCGGATGAACCGCGCGTGGTCAGGGTGATGTCAAGCAGCTTGGCCGCCTTGACCGCGTCATCGAAAAACAGCTCGTAAAAATCACCCATGCGATACAGCATGAGTGTGTCGGCATGCTCCGCTTTGATGCGAAGGTACTGCTGCATCATCGGCGTATGATTTTCGAAGTCGGCGCGCTGCACGGTGTTGATCGGGGTTGGATTGAACGCGCTATTTTACGCCGCCATTCAACATGTTCCCGCCCCCGCAAATTGCTTGACTTGCCCACCCTGCGAGCATTATTGCCCGGGTCAACTGTGGCGGGCTATCTCTTGCGCCGACCGTCACCCCCGTTCGTGGTGCAAAACGTTGGCGTGAGCAAAACGCAGAGATCGTCCGGATGACGTTGCATGACGGGTTGCAGCGCGATCGTCTGGATTTGGCGAAGCGCAGCGTATTTGGCGCCGCCTATCTGAACGTATTGAGCGATCTGTCGACACTCGGCGCAGGGCGTGGAAATGAAGACTGGCTCTATGCGATTGCCAGTCAAACGATCGGCGTCTCAAAAACAGTCACCCGTGGCAAAGGCGCGCGCCCGGGCAATGTAATGAATTGTCGAAAATTCACGCGGCCATGGGCCATTTGTTTGTGCGACAACGCACAGTCCGGCGTGGTGTAACACTGGCATCCTGTAAGCGTGAATTTGGCTGCGCACGCCCCGCTTGCCGAACCGCACCCCGGAACCACCAACACCGTGAATTTCCGCTCCGCGCCAATGCCCTGACCCGGTCAAAAAGGATTGCCGACATGCACGCGCTCGTTTACAACGGACCAGGCCAGAAGACGCTGCAGGAACGTTCCAAACCGTCCATCAAGTCGCCGACCGATGTGATCGTCAGGGTCACCAGGACAACCATCTGCGGCACCGACCTGCACATACGCAAGGGCGATGTGCCGAGCTGCAAACCCGGCACCATTCTTGGCCATGAGGGGGTCGGTGTGATCGACGCCGTGGGCGCGGGCGTCACCGCGTTCAAGGTCGGGGACAATTGTGGTCGCACAACATCACGATCACCACCAGCGTGGTCGTATTGCAGGCCATTGTCGTGCACCAGCCACCCGCGCAGTTGGTTTTCGAGACCCGCGCATTGTCTGCCGCTGATTGGGGCATCGCCATCGGCGTGGCGGCGTCGATCCTGTTTCTTGAAGAAGGCCGCAAGCTCATCGTCGCTTTGTTTGGACGTGTGCGCCCACGCGCATTCATATCGGCAAGCGGAGGTCATTGAGTATGAACACGCCAGAACATAAACAACCGGGCACACCGGTCGAGCAGGACTGGGCGTCACCCAGCCACGTCCAGACGGTTGTGGTGGCGACGGCGACCGTCCTCGGCATTTATCTGTGTTACCGGCTTACCGTCCCGTTCTTGCCGGCGCTGGCATGGGCGGTGGCGTTCGCGGTCCTGTTCATGCCGCTTCAACGCCGGCTCGAATCACTGTTAACGCATCCCGGCCTGGCCGCCATGGTGTCGGTGGCGGTGATCAGCCTGATCGTTGTTGTCCCGGTCACGTTTTTGGGGCAGCGCCTGATCATGCAGGCCACTGAGGGCGCGGAACTCGTCGAGAGCAGGGTCAAGTCCGGCGAATGGCGGCGTGCCCTCGACGCGCAGCCCCTGTTGGCGCCGATTGCCGACACCATCGAACATCAAATTGACCTGCCCGGAACGCTCAAGGCTTTTGCCACCTGGCTTAGCACCACCGCCGGGTCGATCGTCAAGAGATCGGTGTTTCAGTTGATCGGCTTTTGCCTGACGTTCTATCTGCTGTTCTTTTTCCTGCGCGACAGGGATTCGATGCTGCATTCATTGCGTGCGCTATCGCCACTCTCGGCCACCGAGATGGACCGGCTGGTTAGCCGGGTCAGCGATACCATTTATGCGACCGTCTATGGAACACTCGCCGTCGCCTCGCTGCAGGGTTTGCTGGGCGGGTTGATGTTCTGGTGGTTGGGTTTGTCGGCGCCGCTGCTGTGGGGCGTGGTAATGGCGTTGCTGGCGGTGGTACCGCTGCTGGGTGCATTCGTCGTTTGGCTGCCCGCCGCCATCTATCTGGCGCTGGAAGGCAATTGGCAACACGCGCTGATTCTCGGCGCATGGGGCATGTTTGTGGTCGGCACCATTGACAATCTGCTGCGTCCAATCCTGGTGGGCAGCCGGCTAAAACTCCACACCGTGCTGGCCTTCATGGCGGTCGTCGGTGGACTGATTCTATTCGGCACGGCCGGACTGATCCTCGGTCCGGTGATACTCACGGTCACCATGGTGCTGCTGGAAATCTGGCGCACGCGAATGAAGCTGTCCACGGAAGTGCCAGCCGGTAGCCGCTCGAATCAACCTTGACGCACAAGACCGAGCACACAATGAATACCATTGCGCCCTCCGCCGCCATCACGACGCCAACCACCAACCCGGCCAACGATATCGTCAAGAAGGCCGGCCTGATCGCCGCACTCGTTGCGCTGGTCGCCATCGTATGGATGCCGACACCGCAGGGCCTGCCGGCGGCGGGACAGGTGATGCTCGCCATTCTCGCCTTTGCCGTGATCGTCTGGATGACCGAGGCGCTCGACTATGCGGTGAGCTCGGTGGTGATCGGTGCGCTGATGGTTTTCCTGCTGGCCTTCGCGCCCGATGCCGCCAAACCGGCGGCTGCCGCCATGGGTACGGGTGCCGCACTCAACCTGGCGCTGTCGGGCTTTTCCAACAGCGCGGTGGCACTGGTGGCGGCGGCCTGTTTCATTGCGGCGGCCATGACCGCCACCGGTCTCGACCGGCGTATTGCGCTGGTCGTGCTGTCGAAAGTCGATGCGCGCACCAACCACATCGTCATCGGTGCCATGTCCGTCGGCTTTCTGCTTTCGTTCATCGTACCGAGCACCACCGCGCGGGTGGCGTGCCTGGTGCCGATCATGATGGGCTTCATCCTCGCCTTCAAGGTCGACAAGCGCAGCCGCTTCGCCGCGTTGCTGGTGATTACCGCAGCGCAGACGGCCAGCGTCTGGAACGTCGGCATCAAGACTGCTGCTGCACAAAACATGGTCGCCGTTGGCTTCATCGAAAAGCAGTTCCAGACCAGCATCTCCTGGGGCGAGTGGTTCCTTGCCGGGGCACCGTTCTCGGCGGCGATGAGCGTCGCGCTCTATTTCATCATGACGCGCATGCTGAAACCCGAGATGGCAGAGATTGAGGGCGGGCAGGCGACCATCCGCCGGCAACTCGATGCGATCGGCAAGACCAGCGCCAACGAATGGAAACTGCTGGTGGTGGTGCTGGTGCTGCTGGGCTTCTGGGCCACTGAGAAGACGCTGCACAACTTCGATACCACCTCGACCACGATTGCTGCCATCGCGCTGTTGCTGCTGCCGCGCGCGGGGGTGATGAACTGGAAAGACTCGCAGCGCGGATTCCCCTGGGGTACGGTGGTTTTGTTTGCCATCGGCATCAGCGTCGGTACCGCGTTGCTGAAAACCAATGCCGCCGGATGGCTCGCCAATCTGATCGTGCACAACCTCGGGCTGCAACAGGCGAGCGCGTTCGCGATCCTGATGTTGCTGTCGCTGTTCCTGATCGTGATTCATCTGGGTTTTGCCAGTGCCACCGCACTCGCCTCGACCATGATCCCGATCATCATCAGCGTGCTGATGGCGGTCGAGACGCCGGGAATCAATATCATCGGCATGACGATGCTGCTGCAATTCGTGGTGAGCTTCGGTTTCATTTTGCCGGTGAACGCGCCGCAAAATATGATCGCCTACAGCACCGACACATTTGACGCGCGCGACTTTATCCGCACCGGCCTCGTGATTACACTGGCCGCGATCGTGCTGCTGGTGATTTTTGCGCTGACCTACTGGCCGTGGATGGGCTACATGACCAAGGCGGTGTGAGGCAAGGCCTGAGCGGTCGCTGGTCAAACGTCTGCAGGTATTCGAGGCTACCAACCCTTTTGTGATGCGATTGACGCGTCTTCAGCAGTGCCACCAAACGCGTGATTTTGCGCCACGGCTTAACCTGTTGCGGATCCCCCACCCTGCCCAACTTGGCCACCATGCAGGCACGATTGCAGCGGCGTTTTGGCGGGAGGCTGGTCAGGGCACTTGGTTTTGGTCACACCATTTCTGCCACATCGCAGGATAGGCTTGTTCCAAATCGCGCGTGAGCGTTGCCGGACGGGCCGCACTGTCGCCGGAAAGGCGCGTGCGCAACGCGCGCCGCAGCCGATCGAGTGCCGGCAGGTCCGATAACGCGAGCATCACGCGGTTGAAGTAGGCGGTTTCGCTGTGGGTGATCCAGTCCTGCAGTCCCGCCACGGCGAGCATTCCCGCGCCCACGCGGGAAACGGCACGATCGCCCGCCAGCGTGACATAGGGAACGCCCATCCACAGCGCATGCAGGCTGGTGGTGCAGCCGTTGTAAGGGAACGGGTCAAGTGCCAGATCAATCTTGTCGTGTATGGCGAGATAGTCCGGCAGCGACAGCCACGGTTGAAACACAATACGTGATGCGTCAATACCGTTCGCCGAAAACTGTTCGAGCAGGCTTTGCTGCACGACGTCGTCGGACGCGTTAAAAATCGTCAACCGGGCATCGGTACGGGCGGCAAGGATGCGCGACCATAACGCTACCACGCGAGGTCTGATCTTGCGCGGACTGTTCAGGCAGGCGAGGGTGACGCCGCGCCCGGCCAATGCCGGCAGGTGTCCGACCGGCGGCGCGTCCGACACAAACCGGAATGCGGCACTGCCGGCGGCCAGCCGCACCAGTTGTTCGGAATTGAACGGATCGGTCAGCCCGGCGGGATCGTGCCATTGATCGGTGATACGGTAGTCCATTGCGTCGAGCCCGGTGGTGCCGCCATAACCCATCCACGCGGTTTGCACCGGTGCCGGTTTGCGCGCAAAGGTCAACAAGCGGTTGTTGGCGGTGTGACCGGACAGATCAACCAGGATATCGACGCCGTCGTTGCGAATGCACGCCGCAAGTGCGTCGTCACTCATGCTTGCTACTGTGGTCCAGCGGTCGACCAATTTTGAAAGCCGCAACGACACCTCGTCAAATTGGGCGTGATTGCTGTAGACCATGATTTCAAATTGGCCGCGATCGTGGGTGGCAAAGGTTGGTTCGATAAAAAATGCAATGGCGTGATTGCGCAGGTCACCCGATACGTAACCAATACGCAGCCGGCGCGCGGCATCGGGTGTGTTGTTATGCGGCGCCCAATGCGCTTTTAGCGGCGCTTCAAAGTTATTGGCAAATTCGCGATGGGCGGCAAATAATTCAACGTTATCGACGTTCTCGTCGCTTTGCAGACAAAACAACAGATCGCTGAACACGGCGGCGTTGTCCGGCTTGAGCGTCAGCGCGTGGCGGTAATACGCCGCCGCCGCTGACAAGTTGCCCAACGCCAGTTGCACCGCCCCGATATTCGAATGTGCTTCGGCAAAACCCGGGCGCAGTGTTGCCGCGGTTTGGTAACAATCAAGCGCGCGGGCAAGCTGGCCCTCGCGTTGATACGCCGCGCCTAAATTATTGTGCGCCTCGAATGAATCAGGCGCCGCGCCAACGGCGGTTGTCAAATGGGTGATGGCGAGTTGTGTTTGACCGCGCATAAAATAAAGCTGGCCTAGGTTGCAATGCGCCATCGCAAGGCCGGGTTTGAGCAGAATGACAACACTAAAGGCCGCCTCAGCCGCGTTGAGCTCGCCGATTTTTACCAATGCGTTGGCAAAATTAAACAGTGCCTCGTGATCGTGTGGTGTTCGGTTGATCACCTGTTGAAAATATGGAATGGCGTCCAGTGGCCGGTTGAGTGCCATCAGCGACAGCGCGAGTCCGTGCGCCGCGTTGGTATAGGCGGGTGCGATTTGAATGGCGTGGCCAAATGCCTGGGCCGCTTGTTGATGGTCGCCGGCTGCCGTGTAGCTGGCACCAAGATTGCGCCATGCAATTTCGTTTTTTGGCTCAAGCGCCGTAATACGTGAAAAACAGTTCAGCGCCTGCTGCGGCCGGTTTTGTTTGAAATAAAAGTCGCCAAGATTGGTCAGGGCGTCGCTGGATGACTTATCGCAGTCGACCGCGCGTTGGAAAAACAGCTCGGCTTCGGCAATTTGACCCTTGCCCAGAAAATGCCTGGCCCTGGCCGTGTGTGCGTGGGACGAGCGTCCCGGTTTGGCGCGGTGCAAAGACAAATTCGACACGACCCACCCCTGATATTTGGCGTTAACGACTGACACCATTATCAAGTGATGTGGCGGGTTTAAACCCGTGAATTAAGGCGGGGAACCCGCCCATTTCGGTCGGCACCGGTGGCATTCCGGCCGGGTTCGACCCGCCGCCCGGACACCACAAAACGTCGCGGCGGCCACGCGGTTCAGTTCCGGCCTACTTATGCGCTTGAATAATCTGCAACATCGGCGCAAATACCTTTGGTGTGCCACATACCACCGTGCCGGAATTCAACCAGTCGCCTTCGCCTTTAAAATCGGCAATCAGCCCGCCGGCTTCGAGGATCATCAAGCCACCCGCGGCAACATCCCACGGGCTTAACCCGGTTTCCCAGAATCCGTCAAAGCGGCCACAAGCAACATAGGCCAGATCAAGCGCGGCGGCACCCGGGCGGCGGACGCCGGCGGATTTTTCGGTCATCTCTTTGAAAACGGCAAGGTAACGGTCGAAATTGGCGAACCCTTTGTACGGGAAGCCGGTGCCAATGAGCGCATCCTTGATATTGAGCGTTTTGGAAACACGGATGCGGCGGTCATTCAGAAATGCGCCGCCACCACGCGAGGCGGTGAAGAGATCATTGCGCACCGGATCAAAAATCACGCCGTGTTGCACCACGCCTTTAAGCGCGAGTGCAATCGACACGCAGTATTGTGGAAAGCCATGCAAAAAATTGGTGGTGCCATCGAGCGGATCAATAATCCATTGATATTCTGATTTGGGACCGCTGGCGCCAGACTCCTCAGCCAGAATGCTATGCTGTGGATAGGCATCCTTCAGCACTTGCACAATCGCCTGTTCGGCGGCGCGATCAACTTCCGAGACAAAATCGTTTTGGCCTTTTTGTTCGACGGTCAGTTTGTCGAGGTCGAATGAGGCGCGGTTAATGACGGAGCCCGCGCGGCGCGCCGCTTTAACGGCGATATTAAGTATTGGATGCATGGCAAATTGTCTGCCGCAAGCGTGGCCTGCGGCTAAGAGCTGGAGAAAGATGTGATTTTACTATGACCGGTGTTGTTGAGTCTCTAACTTCTTTGGAGAATTTGCGGCGGGTGAGGGTGGTGCTGATGGAGACATCGCACCCCGGCAACGTCGGCAGTGCCGCACGCGCCATGAAGACCATGGGTTTGCATGAGTTGCTGCTGGTGGCGCCGCGGTTGGCGGCACCACAGGCGGATCCGCAGGCAATTGCGCTGGCCTCGGGTGCCGGCGACGTGTTGGAAAGTGCCCGGGTGGTGCCCAACCTCGATATTGCGCTGGAAGATGTGACGTTTGCCATCGGCTTTACCGCCCGCAAGCGTGATTTGACCCATCGCCACGTGGCGTTGCGTGAAGCAGCGCAAATCGCCATGACTGAGTTGACCAGCCGTCCGACGGCAAAAATTGCGTTGGTGTTTGGCAATGAAGCCATGTGTTTATCCAATGACGACGTGGACCGCTGCCAGCTATTGGCGTCGGTACCGGCGAATCCAGTCTATTCGTCGCTCAATCTTGCCCAGACCGTTCAAGTCGCAGCCTATGAAATGATGATGGCGGTGCACGGTTTCACGGTAGCCCCGGATACGGTGCGACCGGCGGCAACGGCTGGCGAGGTCGAAGCCTTGATGCAGCATTTGGAAGCCGCGGCGATTGAATCAGGTTTTCTTGACCCAATCTCTCCCAAACGATTCATGACACGACTGCGCCGACTGTTTACGCGATCGCGAATGGAGCCGGAAGAAGTGGCGATTCTGCGCGGCTTACTGGTGTCGTTTCAACAATCCAAATCGTCCAAATAGCGACCATTCGACCTTATAGTGCAACCATGTTGACCAGATTCAGAGAAGATATTGCCTCGATTTATGCCCGTGACCCGGCCGCCCGTAACTGGTGGGAGGTGGTGACGTGTTATCCCGGCATGCATGCGATTTGGCTGCACCGGTGGTGTTCGGGGCCGCTTTGGCGCGCCGGCCTAAAGTGGCTGGGCCGTCTTGTATCGAACGCGATCAGATTATTGACGGGCGTAGAAATTCACCCCGGCGCGACCATTGGCCGGCGTGTGTTTATTGACCACGGCATGGGCATTGTCATCGGTGAGACCGCCGAAATAGGTGACGACTGCACGTTGTATCACGGCGTGACATTGGGTGGTGTGGCGTGGAACAAAGGCAAACGCCACCCGACCTTGGCGCGTGGTGTCACCGTCGGTGCCGGGGCAAAAATTTTGGGCCCGTTTACGGTCGGTGAAGGTGCGCGTATCGGCTCGAATTCGGTGGTGGTAAAGGAAGTGCCGCCAGGTGCCACCGTGGTTGGCATTCCTGCGCGCATTGTTGAAGGCCTCAGTGGTGAAGCCGGACAGGCGTTTTCGGCCTATGCGATCACCACCAATGAGAATGACCCGCTAAATGCCATCTTAAAAACGCTCGCCGGTCGATCCGACCAATCCGACGCCGCATTGGCGTCGTTGATGGCGCGAATCAGCGCGCTGGAAAACGATAAAGACCATAAAGTCTAATAGCGGCGGGCATTTCCAAGCATTTATGCTTGGAGCATGTCGTCAATAAACGACTTTTGTTTTTCATTCGCCGATGTCTTATGGCTGGAATGCAAAACCTTTATACCGGCAATGGTTGAATAAAACATGCAGGTTATCTATACTTGACTGAATTAGTTGGTTATTACGCTGTCCATGACTTGTGGATGGTTGGTTTGTACCCGGCTAATTGCCATCCTCCGACGAAAACCCCGGGTAAACAGGTGAACTATGCGACTAACCACTAAAGGCCGTTTTGCCGTGACCGCAATGCTGGATCTGGCGCTCCATGCCGGCGAAGGCCCGGTGACGCTTTCCAATATCGCCGACCGTCAAAAAATCTCGCTTTCCTATCTTGAGCAACTTTTTGCAAAATTGCGCCGTGGTGCGCTGGTTGAATCGGTGCGCGGCCCGGGTGGTGGCTACAATCTGGCGCGTCCGGTTGATCAGTTGTCGGTTGCCGACATCATCATCGCGGTCGAAGAGCCGATTGATTCGCGCCAGTGTGAAGGCAAAGAAAATTGTCTGGGTGACGGCGGCGAACACCGGCGTTGCATGACCCACGATCTTTGGGAAAGCCTCAATGACAACGTCATTCAATTTTTGTCCGGCGTAAAGTTGTCCGAGTTGGTGCAAAAGCAACGCACACAACCGGTGTTTGGCCCCGCCAGTTTGATGAAAATCCGTCCCGGCAACACCACCAAACGCCGGCCCGCCGGCGACATTGTTGTTGCGTAGCGAGATGCCAGCCACAACGATGCCAATGCCATCGTTGCGCCCTTTGATTGCAAAGATATTTCCGGAAAGACTGTAAATGAAACAACCCATCTACCTCGATTACTCCGCCACCACGCCGGTTGACCCGCGCGTCGCGGCAAAAATGATTCCTTTTTTGACTGAATCATTCGGCAACCCCGCATCGCGCAGCCACAGCTATGGCTGGACTGCGGAAGAGGCGGTGGATGCGGCGCGTATCGAAGTGGCAAAGCTGGTCAATTGTGACGACAAGGAAATTGTCTGGACCTCCGGCGCGACCGAATCGATCAACCTGGCTGTCAAGGGTGCCGCGCAGTTTTACAAGACCCGTGGCAAACACATCATCACGCTCAAGACCGAACACAAGGCGACACTCGACACCTTCCGCGAGTTGGAGCGGCAGGGGTTTGAGGCGACCTATCTCGATGTCAAGGAAAACGGTCTGGTCGATATGGATGTATTCAAGGCCGCGTTGCGTCCGGATACCATTCTGGTCTCGATCCTGTTTGTGAATAACGAGATTGGTGTGATCCAGCCGATCGCCGAAATTGGTGAAATCTGTCGTGCCGGTGTCGGCAACGGTGCAATCATTTTTCATGTGGACGCCGCACAAGCGACCGGCAAGGTGCCGATTGACCTGCAAGCGCTGAAAGTCGACCTGATGAGTTTTTGTGCCCACAAGACCTACGGCCCGAAAGGTATTGGCGCCTTGTTTGTGCGGCGCAAGCCGCGTGTGCGTCTGGAAGCACAAATGCACGGCGGCGGGCACGAGCGCGGCTTTCGCTCAGGCACACTGGCCACCCACCAAATTGTCGGCATGGGCGAGGCGTTTCGTTTAGCGCGGCTTGAAATGGCCGTCGAAGGTGAACGAATCCGCATGCTGCGTGACCGGTTGCTCGACGGCTTCAAGGGCATGGAGGAAGTCTATGTCAATGGTGATCTTGAGCAGCGCGTCCCGCACAATCTGAATGTGAGTTTTAATTTTGTCGAGGGCGAATCCCTCATCATGGGCATCAAGGAGCTGGCGGTATCATCCGGTTCCGCGTGTACCTCGGCGTCACTCGAGCCGTCGTATGTGCTGCGGGCATTGGGACGCAATGATGAGATGGCGCATTCCTCGATTCGATTTTCAATCGGTCGTTATACGACCGAAGCCGATATCGACTTTGCGATCAACCTGATGAAGGAACGCATCGGCAAGCTGCGCGACATGTCACCGCTGTGGGAAATGTACAAAGAAGGTATCGATGTAAGCAAAGTGCAGTGGGCGGCGCACTAATTTCGGCCGTATCTACACTATTTAGTCCTGCACTCATTTAGGAGAAGCAACATGGCATACAGTACAAAAGTCATTGATCATTACGAAAATCCACGCAACGTCGGCTCGTTCGGCAAGGACGAAGACGGTGTGGCAACCGGCATGGTTGGCGCCCCCGCTTGCGGCGACGTGATGAAATTGCAAATCAAGGTTGGTCCGGATGGCATCATTCAGGACGCAAAATTCAAAACCTACGGCTGTGGTTCGGCGATTGCGTCGAGCTCTCTGGTGACCGAATGGGTCAAAGGCAAAACCATCGACCAGGCGGCCGAAATCAAGAACACACAGATTGCCGAGGAATTGGCATTGCCACCGGTTAAAATTCATTGTTCAATCCTGGCGGAAGACGCCATCAAGGCGGCGATTGCCGATTACCGTTCCAAACACGTCGAATCGCTGAAAGACGCGGCCGAATAATTATCGAGGAATGACGATGTCGATCACACTGACAGAACGTGCCGCACAGCACGTGCAGAATTATCTTGCCAAGCGCGGTAAAGGAATTGGATTGCGCTTTGGCGTCCGCACCACCGGTTGCTCCGGTATGGCGTACAAGCTCGAGTTTGTCGACGCGGCAAACGATGAAGACCAGACCTTTGAATCCAACGGCGTGAAGGTTTTTGTCGACCCCAAGAGTCTTGTGTATATCGACGGGACCGAGCTTGATTTTGGCCGCGAGGGATTGAACGAGGGATTCAAGTTCAACAACCCAAAGGAGAAGGATCAGTGCGGGTGTGGTGAATCGTTCAACGTCTAAATAACGGCCGCACATTTTTTCGGCCGACTCAAGAAGGGTGCGTTGTCACGCACCTTTTTTCATGCAATGAATCCTGACTTCACCAAAACCCACTTTGCACTGTTTGGCCTGGCAACATCGTTCGCCATTGACGCGAACGATCTTGACCGTGCCTATCGCGATGTCCAGCGCGAGGTGCATCCCGATCGTTTTGCCAACGCGCCGGATGTCGAAAAGCGGCTGGCCGCGCAATGGGCGACACAAGCCAACGAAGCGTACCGCACGCTGAAGTCGCCACTCGGCCGCGGTCGCTATCTGCTGAAAATCAACGGCATCGACACCGAGGAAGAGCGCAACACCGCCATGCCGTTGGCATTTCTCACCCAGCAAATGGAATGGCGTGAGGCGGTCGTCGAGGCAAGGGCGGCGCACGATGAGCAAGCGCTCGATGGGTTGGCGAAACAAAAACGTGCCGATGAAAAAGCGCTTTTTGCACTGCTGTCAACACAGCTCGCCAATGCCGCAACGATGATGGATGCACGTGAGACCGTGCGTAAATTACGATTTCTGGAAAAACTCGGCGAGGAAATTGATCTTGCCAGTGAAGCAATAGAACAATAAGAAAGTCATTCCGACAAATGGCACTTCTGCAAATTTCCGAACCCGGTGAATCGACCGCCCCGCACCAGCATCGGCTGGCTGTCGGGATTGATCTGGGCACCACCAATTCGCTCATTGCCACGGTGAAAAGTGGTGCGGCCGAAGTATTGATCGGCCACGACGGCGATAAACTGGTGCCGTCGGTGGTGCGCTACTTTGAAGATGGCCATTGCGAAGTCGGTGCCAAACCCAAGGCCGAACAAGCGGAAGATCCGGCCAACACCATTGTTTCGGTCAAGCGCTTCATGGGTCGCGGCATGGTGGATGTCGCCAAATACGGCGCGCTACCCTACAAGTTTATTGACGCGCCCGGCATGGTGAAAATCGACACCGTTGCCGGCGTCAAATCGCCGGTTGATGTTTCCGCCGAGATTCTAAAAGTGCTGCGGGTGCAGGCCGAGGAAGCACTGGCGGGTGAGTTGGTTGGTGCCGTGATCACGGTGCCGGCGTATTTTGACGATGCGCAACGTCAGGCGACCAAAGATGCGGCGCGATTGGCGGGCATCAATGTTTTGCGGTTACTGAATGAACCCACCGCCGCGGCGATCGCCTATGGGTTGGACAACGCCAGCGAGGGCATTTTTGCCGTTTTTGATTTGGGCGGCGGCACCTTCGACATTTCGATTTTGAAATTGACGCGTGGTGTGTTTGAGGTGCTTGCCACCAACGGTGACGCCGCACTTGGCGGCGACGATTTTGACCAGGCGATCGCGGCGCATTGGCGAAAGTTACACAACCTTGTCAGCGCCAACCACAAAGACATGCGCCGCCTGTTGATGACGGCGCGCACGGTAAAAGAAACACTCACATCCCAAACCGAGGCCGCCGCCGAAATCCAACTCAGTTACGGCCAGACACTCAACGTCAAGTTGAGCCGGGCCGAGTTTCATGCGATGACCGCGCATCTTGTCGAGCGCACACTGGGGCCGGTTAAAAAAGCGATGCGTGACACCAAGCTGGCGACAGACGATATCAACGGCATTGTTATGGTTGGTGGCGCGACGCGTATGCTGCATGTTCAACAAGCTGTCACCTCATTCTTCGGCAAACCGCTGTTGAACAATGTTGACCCGGACAAAGTGGTCGCGCTGGGCGCGGCAATTCAGGCCAATGTGCTGGCGGGCAACAAGACCGGCGAAGACATGTTGCTCCTAGACGTCATTCCACTGTCGCTCGGTCTTGAGACCATGGGTGGGCTCGCGGAAAAAATCATTCCGCGAAATTCAACCATTCCCGTGGCGCGCGCGCAAGAATTCACCACCTTCAAAGACGGCCAGACCGCGATGATGCTGCACGTGGTGCAGGGCGAGCGCGAGCTGGTCAAGGATTGCCGTTCGCTGGCGCGTTTTACGCTGCGCGGATTTCCGCCGATGGTGGCGGGTGCGGCGCGTATCAAGGTCACCTTCCAAGTCGATGCCGACGGCATGGTCGCGGTCGCCGCCGAGGAATTGACCAGTGGTGTGGTGGCGCAAATTGATGTGAAGCCCTCGTACGGCCTGACCGATGCCGAAATCGCGTCGATGTTGCAGGCGAGTTTTACCCATGCCGAGGCCGATGCCGGTGCGCGGGTGCTGGCGGAAGCGGCAACCGACGCGCAACGTTTGATTGAGGCAGTGACGGCCGCCGTGGCCGCCGACCACGCGTTGCTGAACGCCACTGACCAAGCGGCCATCAGCCACGCAATCCGTGCGCTTGAAGCGGCCGTCAGCCGGCAGAAAGTCAGCGGGATTAAAGCCGCGATCGACACACTTTCAAACGCCACCGAATCATTCGCCGCGCGGCGAATGGACAAAAGTGTTGCCGCCGCATTGACCGGTAGGTCGCTGGCTACACTCGAAAACATCCACACCAAGTAAGCCAATCATGACAACCATCAAAATCCTGCCCCACGAAAAACTTTGCCCACAGGGCGCGACGCTCGATATCGCACCCGGCACGTCACTTTGCGACGCCATGCTGCAAAACGATATTGCGATTGAACACGCTTGTGAAAAATCCTGCGCCTGCACCACCTGCCATGTGATTGTGCGCGAAGGAATCGACTCACTGCCAGAGGCGCTGGAAAAAGAAGAGGATATGCTCGATATGGCATGGGGCTTGACGCCGCTATCGCGCTTGTCTTGTCAATTAAAAGTGGCGGATACGCCCTTGACCATTGAAATCCCCAAGTACACGATCAATCACGCGCGGGAGAATCATTGATGACGCTCAAATGGACCGACACGCTCGAGATCGCCATCCAGCTTGCCGATGCCCATCCGGACATCGACCCGTTGACGATTCGTTTTACCGACTTGCACGCCTGGGTGATTGCATTGCCCGAATTTTCGGACGACCCGGAACGATCGGGCGAAAAGATTCTGGAAGCAATTCAGGCCGCGTGGATTGAGGAAGTTGAATAACCGCCTGACAGCAATCGGGCATCCCAGTCAAAACTGAAACTGCCCGCCAATATTGCCGTTTCAGCCATTTTTGCCTGTAACGGCGCACCCCGCTTGGACTTTTGCATCCGCATTTGTCTGTTCCATGCCAAGCGCAGATTTTCGGCTGGTCGCGAGGTCGCCTATACTGTCAGCCTGCGTGGTATTGCAACCTCGCAGCAACCCCGTAACCAACCGGAAACAACGGCAATTCGTGCGCCCCTCGCGTTGCGCGACGCTTTGCCGGACAGGAGATCGCATGAATCGTTTTACCCATTGCGCCGTATTGGCAGGGCTCGGCTTATTGGCCGCCTGTGGCAAAAATCCCGAGCCGGCCGTCATCAATGTGCAGCCATCATTTATCCGTGGCACGCCGGCGCCGGTCGTTTACGACGGCACGACCAATGATCTGTTGACCGGCGGCCTCGGCCGCACCGGACTGGCCTCGGCAACGTCGCCAACCTTCGCCGATCCGGCCAACCCGACCGCTGCTGAAAATCGCACGCTGGCGATCTATACCAATTACCGTGCGCAGGTTGATACCACAGCCGCAGGCGGCTACGGCACGTTGTATGGCCCGAATGTGGATGTGAATGGTGCGGCGGGCAGCGGCGAAGGCCGCATTGCCGGTGAAGAATGGATTGCATTTTCCGACGGCGGAACCGGCGCAGATAACGTCACCATGATGGTGCAGATCCCATCGGGCTTTGACGTCAACAACCCTTGTATTGTTGCCACCGCATCACCCGGATCGCTCGGCATTTACGGCGCGATTGCCACCGCCGGTGAGTGGGGCCTCAAGCGCGGTTGTGCCGTCACCTACACCGACAAGGGAACCGGCAACGGCTTTCATGATTTGCAAACCGACACCGTGGTTGGTATCAGTGGTGCCCGCCTGACCGGCGCCACGGCCGTGGTTGCCGCGCAGTTCAACGCCAACTACGCCGGATTGCCACAGACGGACATGGCCGCGTTTAATGCCGCAACACCAAATCGTATTGCATTCAAACACGCCCATTCGCAGCGCAACGCGGAGCGTGATTGGGGCGTATATGTTTTGCAAACCGTGCGGTTTGCGCTGTATGCGTTGAATCAAAAATATGGCGACAGCGCACCCAACAACCGCAAAGCGGTGAAGTTTACCGACCTCAATACACTGGTCATCGCATCAGGCATTGGCAACGGTGGCGGCGCGGCATTGGCGGCGGCCGAAATTGATGCAGAGGGAATTTTGGATGGTATCGCCGTGGCCGAACCGCAAATTCAACCGACCGCCAATACCAGCCTGAAGGTTCAGCGCGGCGGCATTGACGTCGCCAGTTTTGGCAAGTCACAAATGGAATATCTTGCGCTGGCCAATCTGTTTCAGCCATGCGCCGTCACCGCGACCACATTGGCCGATGCACCCGGCCGCAGTCTGGTGGTCTCGCCGCGTGCGACCGCACGTTGCCGGGCACTGCTCAACACCACGACGTTTAATATTGGCATCACCGGTGCAACCAACGAGGCGCTGGCGCAGGCGGCACTGGCGAAATTGCGTGCCGCGGGTTGGGAATCGGAAACCGATATTCAGCACGCATCGTATTACGCGAATAACACCCCGGCGCTCGCCGTGACCAACGCCCTGGCCTACGGGCGCAAAAGCGTGAAGGATAACGAATGTGGTTATTCGTTTGCCTCCACCAGCGCAACCACGTTCCTGCCGGTGGCGACCGCCAGCAACACGCTGATGCGGTTATTTGGTGCCGGCAACGGTTTGCCGCCGACGCAGGGCAGTAATCTGGTCAGCAACAATTCGGTTGGTGGCGCAACACTCGACACATTCAGTATCGACGTGGACGGCAATCAGACCATCAACGCCGACAACGCCAAGTGTATCGCCTCACGCGTGATCAATTTTGGCCAAACGACGTTGCCGACCCTGCCTACTGTTGGCATCAACGAAGTGTTGCGCACCGGCAACCTGCGCGGCAAGCCGGCAATTATTGTGCATGGTCGTGCCGATGCGCTGGTGCCGGTCAACCACACCTCGCGGCCGTATTTTGGTTTAAACAAAATTGTTGAGACCACCGCCAGCAAACTCAGCTATATCGAAGTGACCAACGCGCAACACGTTGATGCCTATATCGGCAATGCCGCACTTGCCGGCTTTGACACACGCTACGTTCCGTTGAAGCGTTATTACAATCAGGCGATGGATGCGATGTATGCCAACCTGAAAACCAATGTCGCATTGCCGGCTTCGCAGGTGGTGCGCACCATCCCGCGTGGCGGTTTGCCCGGCGTTGCACCGGCCATCACGACCGCCAATGTGCCGCCGATTTTGGCGACACCGGCTGCGGCAAATGCCATCACGTTTGCCAACAATACGGTCTCGGTGCCGGAATAAGCGCGCACCACGCTGACGTCAATGGCGGCGATCTTTCATCTGGCGATCAATGTCACCGACTTGGCTGCGGCGCGTCATTTTTATGGCGCGCTGCTGGGGTGTGAAGAAGGCCGCAGTACCGCAACATGGGTGGACTTTGATTTTTTTGGCCACCAGTTGTCGTTGCACCTCGGCACACCATTGACCACCGCGCCAACCGGCCATGTGGGTGAACACATGGTGCCGATGCCACACTTCGGCGTGGTGTTGGCGCTGGATGCCTGGCGTGCACTCAGTGAGCGTTTGCAAAAAAGCAACGTCGTATTTGTCATTCCACCCACCGTGCGTTTTGCCGGCGAGCCGGGTGAGCAGCACACCATGTTTTTTCTTGACCCGTTTGGTAACCCGCTCGAGATCAAGGGTTTTCGTGACTTGGGCGGGGTCTATGCAAAATGACCAACATGCAAAACCCGCCATCGTATTTTTATCAACGCATGCCGACGCGCGCTGGCTAGCGGCGCTGCAATCGGCGATGCCCGCCGAACACATCGTCAGTGATCAGCAATGCAGTGGCGAAGCGGCTGCGGCAACCCAAATTGCCATTGTTGCCGACCCATCACCCGAACAGCTGCTGCGATTTCCAAACCTATTGTGGATACACAGCGTCTGGGCGGGCGTCGAGCGGCTATTGCCAATCGCCGCGGCGCGCAATATTCCTTTGGTCAGGTTGATTGATCCAACCCTGGCACGCGCGATGGGTGAAGCGGTGTTGGCATGGACGCTTTATCTGCATCGTGATATGCCGCGTTATGCCGTCCAACAACGCGAGCAGCGTTGGCGCCCGCACAGCTATATTCCGCCGCAAGAGATCACCGTCGGCATCCTGGGGTTGGGCGAGTTGGGGCGTGAAGCGGCAAGGCGTTTGCTGGATGCCGGCTATCGTGTGACGGGCTGGAGCCAATCCCCAAAACATTTCGAAGGTGTTGAGACATTAACCGGCAAAGCGGGACTGCGCACGGTCCTGTCCAATGCCAATATCGTCGTTGTGTTGTTACCGCTCACCCGCGAGACGCGGCAGTTGCTCAACGCTGAGCGAATCGGCTTGATGCAAAAAGGCGCAAGTATCATCAACTTCGCACGCGGCGCCGTCATTGCAACCGATGCCTTGGTTGACGCGCTGAGTGACGATCGGCTTTCGCACGCGGTGCTGGATGTGTTTGACGAAGAACCGTTGGCCGCGACCAGCCCGCTATGGAAACATTCAAAGATCACGATACTGCCGCACATCTCCGCGCCGACCAACCGTCACACCGCGTCCAACATTGTGGCGGCCAACATCGCGGCATTTCGTGCCAGCGGCGCAGTGCCGATGGCGGTAGATGTGACGCGGGGGTATTGACCGCGGAAACTGCGCCGATTGGATTCGGCGCCATATAGAATTGGCGAAACGGGTCAAAAGCGGTCCTTCCCTCGCGTCCTCCAGTTGCGTCTTTTTTCAAAAAAGTCTTTCCGGCATCTTTCCCCAAAGAGCGCTCACATGTTGTTAACCCTCCGCCTCGTGCTTTTCCCCTGCCTTGCAATGCTCGCAGGTTGTATTGCAATCGTGCCCATCTCCGAGTACGCGCCAACCACAACGGGTGGGGTGGTACATGCGTCGAATTGTTTGGGGGCGAAAAGCGTTCGCTACAACATTGATGGCGTGACGGTGGGGATATCATTGGATCGCGGCATGGGCGATCCTTTGCAATTGGTGGTGGGAGTGACGTTAGCTGAGGGGCAAATCGTGCGTGTGCCGATGCCTGCGATTGGCATTAAGCCAATCGACACGCACCCAGAAGAAATGCGTCCGCTGCCGATGTGGGAACGCAAGGTTTTTCGTCCCATCAAGCCGCGCAGTAATAGGCTGGAACGCGTTACAGTGGAGACTGCCCCCGCCGCCGGCCCGATTATCGGCGGCATACCGGCTGATGGAGACGATGTGATTGGACAAGCTAGGACGAAGACATTTGCAGTCATTGTGTCGTTAAGTGCAACACCTGCATTAGGTTATCGCGTTCAGCTGCCTGCTATGGAGATCAATGGCAAGGTACACAACTTTGCACCGATTGACTATCAGCGGCAGCGTCGTGTGGAATTTATGGTGCCGGTCAATTGTTGATTGGCGATGATGTTTTCGGCCAGAAGCGGCGGTGCAAGAGAGCTTTCTGATTTCATCTTTTGATCCAGCGAACCAACTGAAAAGTAATTTAACTCTGATGGTGTTCGTTTCGTGGCTCGGTTAGCCTAGGCCCTGCACTCGATCGATCCACCGTTCACCCTAAACGCCTCCCCCTTCCACGCCTGTCCCCAAAATCCCGTTCCCAATCAGAGGTCACATGCTGAATCGCAGACAATTCATATCCGCAAGCCTCGTTACCGCGGTCGCCGGCCTCGCACCGCTGCGGGCAGCGCTGGCCGCAGCCCCTCTTCCGTTAAGCAGCGATATCGGCAAACTGGTGCGGGTTCTGGTCCACAGCTTCAGAGCGACCGATCACCCGGTCGATATCCTCGGTGACACCGTGCTTCCTGGCGCGGACGCCGATGCCGCGGTCGCCGCCGCGCAGCACGCCGAACTGATCCGCTTACTGCGCGTTTCCGGCTGCGATGTCGTTGAGCTGGAGGACGCTCTCGCTGCGGCCATGGCTGCGACGCGCCAATCAGGCATTCTCGCGGCCTGGGTCAAAGAGGCTTTCCCGCGACTGGGCTCGCGCGCCGGCAACGTCACCGCTCAACAATTGCTTGGTCGCGACCCGGCGATCCGCTACACGCTAGGCGCAGACGGCAGCTATCGCCATGTCCTCAACGACTCCGCTTCGACCATATGGACGCGCGATTCCGCGTTCATGACCCCGCGCGGGCTGGTGATCTGCAATTCGGCCTCACCGCGCCGCCGCCGCGAAAACATGCTGCTGCGTTTCGTCTATGCGCATTCGCCGCAGCTCAAAGACGTGTCGATCGCTTTCGATGCCATTGAAGAAGGCATGATCGTTGAAGGCGGCGATGCTATGGTTGTGGCCAAGGACCTGCTGTTCCTGGGCACCGGAAACCGCAGCGATCCGCGGATCGCGCCGGTGCTTGCCAAGCGGCTCGATATGGATGTTCTCGCGGTCCAGACGGTTGAGCGCGAATTCCTTCAGACGATCCAGCCGGGCCAGAAAAACCCTGCAAGCCAGCTCAAGCTATTGCTGCTGCACCTCGATACCTTTTTCACCATGATAGCGGCCAACCATGCGCTGGCCGTGCCCTATCTGCTGGAGAGCGAATTCGCCGAATCGAGCCCGTTGGTGCGCTACATTCAAGGCGCGCGAGCAGACACGCGACTTTCTGCAGAAGACGCCGAGGCGGCGCTGAAAATGCTCAAGGGCTTCGGCTCGCTAAAGCTCTACCGCCGCGGTACCGGGGCCGAGGAGAAAATTGAAGGCAAGCTGGCAGACCATCTTAAGCGTCTGAACTGGAAATTCACTTGGGTCGGCGGACCACGACCGACAGACCAGGGTGAGGCTTTCAGCCATTTCATGGCCGTGACCTATCCGGAGCTGCGCCGCCAGGCCGCCAACGTTGTCCAGGCCACGCCGGGCCGGGTCATCGCCTATGCCGGCAACCCGGCCACCAAGGCCGCAATCGAGGCGGATGGCATTGCTGTCGATACCTTTGCCGCGCGCGAACTGTGGGCCTGGCATGGCGGTCCACACTGCCTCACGCAGCCATTGATGAGAAGTTGATGACAAGCAAAACGGTCGCTGGACGCCGCAAAAGCGCGGCGCCCTTTAGCGCGGACGATTAAGGACTCGTTTTGGAGAAAATCGAAGGACGGCTTGAGCCACCATCCGGATGGGTGCGAAAATGAGCTGTTGCCGGTAGATTGATGCGCACGTTTTCGGCCAATGGCGGCGCTTCGCGCGTTAAGTCCAATTTAGATCGTCAGACCGTTAAATGAACGAGACCGACATCACTAACATCCTCGGCTGGGGTCTTCTCTTTGGGCTAATTGCTTTCATTCTGATGGAGGTAAACCTGCGCGGGGCACCAAGACGACAGGAGCGGACTTCAAACAAGGGACCCTTGATGTGTCGTTTGTTTTTAATAATATGAAATCACGGCTGCTGACCCTCATTGTCTTCGCGATTTTCCCACTCAACGCGCACGCGCATGGCGGTGAGGCCGTTTTGATGATCGGTTCCGGAGCCGTTGTATTAGTCAGCTTCTTTATCGGCCTAGCTACGGCTGCATACGGAGTGCGTTTTTTCCGCACGCTGCTCGTGATGGCGGGGATCTCTGCGGTGCTGTTCGGCCCGATCCTATATGCGGTGACGAAGGGTCACCCATACGAAGGTGAGGGTGCGTTGGCAATGTCGGCAGCAGCAGGGTCGTTCGTCGTTCTTTGCTTCGCGGTACCCGCAGCGGGCCTCATCCCGGGCTGGCTGTTCGTCGCCTTTGCTCGATGGATAGATAGAGTGACAACCCGCGCAGTATCGCCAGACAAGCAAAATAGCGCCACCGTAACGAAATAGGCGTTAGGACAGCGCGCAATCCATGCACGTATTACAGCGATTTCAAGTATCAACGAGGCAAGGTATCAACGAAGGGTATCCGGCAGTGCGTGGTAACCGAACTTGTGGAACGCCAACCAAGTCGGCACAATCGGCCAATACCGGCTGTTCAGGTGCGCTTTCTGATTTCATAGTTTGATCCAGCGAATCAAATGAAAAACAATGTAACTCCGACCCTGGTGTTCGCGGCTAGAAAGCGGGTTGATGGTGTAGCGCGTTTGGCCTGCCTGGACTCAAGAATCCCATTGGATCCCGGCCTTCGCCGGGACAGGGATCATGTATACCCACCCACCTGAACAGGTAGGGACGCAAGCCCGTTTCTGCGGTTGGTCTTTCAACGAGTACAATCGATTTAACTGAACATAACCAAGAGGCTGCAATGACAATAACAATCAGCTCCAAACCGTTACGACACCCTAAAGTTTTACAGCCACTGAAAAACCTGTGCGCCGCTGCTCTCGCCTGCCTCGGCGCAGTCTTGGCACCCCACGCTGCCGCCAGTTATCAGGTCCTCCATCAGGTTGATATTGACGGCAATGGCCGCAGTGCGCTGGTGGTGCGCTCGGCCACCACCACGCCGGAAATCAAGGTTGGCCGATTTGCAAATAACGCCTTTACGTTCACCAACACGCCCGATCCCGGTATCAATTTTCGTCTGCTCGGCGCCGGCAGGCTCAATGCCGGCACCAAAAGTGATTTGCTGTTTCAAAATATTGTGCAAGGCGAATTTGGCGAAGCCTTTTCCTGGCTGGATTTTGACAGCACCCAAAATCGCTTGCTCAGAAACGTCAAGCGTGTATGGAATGTACAGGCGGTGGGGGATCTTGATGGCGATGGTTTTGGGGATTTGGTATGGCGCTATGTGGTGAGTGACTCTCCCGACACCGGCGTGTCCTACATTTGGTTCACCAACGGTGCACCCTTCACGGACGCGACTATTGCCGACCCAAAAAACGTGGTGCAGGTGCGCAAACGCGGCGGCGCACCGTTGGGTTGGAACTTGCTCGGCGCAGCCGACATCAATGGCGATGCTGCCGCAGATATGGTTTATATCAGCCCAACCGGTGACATCCGCATCTTGATGGCCACCGCTGCCCGTACCTGTGCCAACATCGGTGGCGGGGCGATTCCCGGTGGTTTCACCGCACTCAGATTTTCCCGTTTCTCGGCCGCCGGTCGTGCTGACATCTTGTTGCGCAACGCCAATTCCGGCGCGGTGCAACTGGCGACCCTCAACGCCACCGGCCTCACCCTGCCGCCGTACACCGGCCTGCCAGACAATCAAAACGCCTCGTGTACATCGAGCACACTCACGGCCGCAACCAGCGTGATCACCTTGCCGTCAACCGACCCAACCTGGGCGTTTTACGCTGTCGGCGACTATGACGGCAACGGCATATTCGATATCAGTTGGGTGCGCCCCAACGGGCAGCTCACCGTCTGGTTGATGCAGCCCAACGGGGTCGCACCAACGATTATCGACAATGCCGGCACCGCGCCATTTTATCCAGCGGCCACGCAGGAAGGCACGCTGACCGATGCACCGGTTGCCGGTGTGCGTTATGTGACCACCTCCGGGGTGAATGGCGTCACCGATGTCGGCGGCCGTTATCGTTTCAACCAGGGTGATTCGATCACGTTTTCACTTGGCACATTGTCAATCGGCACGCTCCTGGCGCAAAGCGTACTGACTCCGCTCGAATTGGCTGCCGGCAATGCCAACAGATTATCCAATCTGTTGGTCTTGTTCCAATCACTCGATGCTGACGGCGTGCCTGCCAACGGTATCAATATCACCGCGCCCGCTGCCGCCGCCATCACCACCGCCATCAATCTTGATCAGCCAGCCGTCACCTTTGCGTCAAGCGCCAACATCGCCCTGCAAAGTGCCATGACCACAGCAGGCATCATGCGCCCTATCAGCGCCATCGCTGACGCCAATGCACACTTTGCGTCGCAGGGACTGCAAATCCTGTCGAGCAATATCTGGTTCATCACCAACGGCACCAATGATTCGGCCATGGTGCGTTTTGGTGCCAATGGTGAATATCTGGTCGGACAGGCGGCCTTTGACTCCCATTTGGGCTATGGGACGGTCAGGGTCACCGGCTTTGATACAGGTGGCTTCATATTGGTCGGCACGCCGGTTATCAGCCTGCCAGCGGGGGCGTGGGGGGGGTTCTCTGCCCAGAGTCGTTATCGCTCAAATGGCGAAAGTTTCATCAATGCCATGGGTGAAACCATGAACAAAGCGGAAAACATTCCCGGCAGCCTGGTCGGTGTCTGGGCGTTTTTGCCGACTGCCATCAAAACACAGACCATACTGTTCACCTCGGCCGGTAAATTTTTGCTATCCGATCCGATTGGTGACGATTCCTGTGCTATTCCCGGTGTGGAGTATGGCAATTACAGTTACAACACCACCAGCAAGGCTTTTACCGTGTCCAACGTGATTTTCGACACCAATCGCTGCGCAGGCCTGCGGGACTCAACCAATGGCAGCCTTTTTAGCGGCACGGTCAACCTCAGTGCAGATGGCATGACAGCCAGCGTCACTCCTCCCGGCGAACCGTCGTTTACGATTTATCGGGTGTCCAAGTAACCGAATCAACACACCATCGCCGCACAAATGAAAACGGGTTGAACTCCGGTTCAACCCGTTGTGTTGTGTGGCCCCGACCTGACTCGAACACTGAATATAAATAATTGATTTATATATCTTCCAGTGAGCAACTTATGACTACATACCCCCAACGCTACCCCCAACTCAATGACGCGGCTAGATAGAGGCGTTCTCCGAGGCTCTGTCGAACCGTTTCTAAGAACCGACGCAGATATCGTGGACCATGAGCTGGGTACGCCTGCAAAAACCTACCGCGAGCAAGATGTCGAATTGCCATTTAGCGGATGGAGGACAGCCTTTTCGGGCGTCATTCAACATCCCCGCCAGCTGCAGCGGAGCCTAGGCAGAGCAAATAGAAGTATTAGAAGTAATTCTTTTCTTGTCGACGCGCCCGGCCAATAGATTCTATGGTTTATGTCAACGCATTTTTTATGCGTGCGGGATCGAACGCCGTGTTGTAGGTATACATCGACCATGCGACACGGGCCAGGCGTCTTGCGATTACAACGAGGGACGCGGTGCTTGAGAGCCCTTTCGCCCTGTTGTGCTCGTAGATTGGCTTCCAGGTCTTTGTCTTTTTCGCCGACATTGCGGCCACGTAAAGTAGTCGGCGCAGCTCAGAAGGCCCTCGCTTGGACAGGCGCCGCTTGCCGCGGTGTTTCCCCGATTCATCCGGCCGAGGATCCAGTCCGGTAAAGGCAACAAATGCGTCTGCACTTTTCAGTGGCAGGCGCTCTAAGGCGTTTACCAGTGATGGTGCGACCACCTTACCCACGCCATCGAGTGTGAGCATATGTTGGACGTGCACATGGCGCTTGGGATCTTGTTCAGTCAGTTCTTTGACCCTGGCATCGATGCGCGCAAGCACTTGGTCGAAGCGCTTTCTCATCGACTTAAGGTCGGCGCCAAAACCGTCTACCCCCTTGAGCGTCTGGCCCAGCGACTGGCGGAGTGAGCTCAGCGTGGCGCGACGATTAAGTAGCTGGCCAATCTCGCGTTGTTCAGGTGTGGGCGGTATCCAGACATGCAGCTTCTCGTGTTCGCGCGAGATCATGCGTGCCAGCATCTCGGCATCAACCCGGTCAGTCTTGCCGCGTAATCCGATCGCCTTGGCGTAGTTGCGGGCGTCTTTAGGGTTAAGTACGTAGACAACGAAGCCCAGCTTGTGCGCCAAGTTCGCCAGAAGCTCGTGATAAATCCCGGTGGACTCTAATCCAAGGCGGCTGCCGGCTGGCAGGCCCTTCAGGAACGCGAGTAAATCGGCGCGCTGGTTCTTGACACCCCGTACCGTGAAGCTGGCATCAGCGCAGGCAAAAACGACTTCATCTTTGGCGACATCTGCGCCAATATTGCGTACAGTTGATAATGTTTGCATGATGTGGCTCCAATGATTAATATCAAAGTTGCTGGGGTGGAACACACCTGCGTTAGCTTGCGGACAATTCGGCGGTCGTGGCCGCTAGATTCCTCATCGACGCTGGGTGGTGTGGGTGGGGGATTTCTATTGGAGTCTGTCTCTCGGTAAGGAGAGCAGATGCGGCTGTTAGCCCCTCCACCCCGGCTTCTCTACTGTTACAGAAGAAAACCGTTAACACCAGTGCAACCATACAAGCGGCGCTTCGCGAGCGCTTTCTGATTTCATATTTTGATTCGGCAAATCAAATGACAATTCTGATTCCGACATCTCAAGTTTCCTATGCTGAGTTAGCCGCCATGGTCCGTAGATTTGCGCTCCTGTTTGCTATTGCTTGTGCCCAGTCTTCAATTGCGAGTGAACGGGCTGTTACTTGGTCCAACTTTACATCGCCGCTGAAATTGGTTTCATTTGACGAGATGACTTCGACCGCTACCTTTCAAGGCCAAGTTGTCATTCGGGGTCGCCTGTATTTTTCGTTTGATCTACTCGATGACGAGCGTTACGGAAGCGTGCTTAGCGCAAAGTTGGTTCCTTCACCAGAAACGATCGAGCGACTGCCATATATTGTGTCCGGTTTCCGGCCTGCGCCGATAACGCACATTCACCTTGTGCCGGCAGATCGGGTACTGGTCATGACCTTCGGCAAGGCGGAAGCAAAGCGGCTGCAAAATGGCCGAAAAGAAAGTGTGTGGGTAGACGCCGAGGTGTCGGTATCGAATTACATTGCAAGCGTGGAGTGCGATTCACGCGTTTACGTTGCGCGACCGATAGCTATTGCGCGTCCTAAGCAAAATCTTGCTATGCGCAATACTGCGCAGCCGTATGGCTGCTAACGTGTGGAGAAGGCCTACGCGCTTTGGTTGAATAAACTACCTCAACCGAAGTAGACGTCTACATCTTTTGCCGCTAAACCGCCGCTATCGGGAAAATCGTAGGACCGCTTTGGGTCAGAAGCGCCGGTTCCCAAGGGAATGATGTCAGCGCCATTTCGTTTCTAGACGCACGATTTGCAGTAAGTATCTTTTGGCAGCGACGCCATTGGGAATTGCCGTGCGCCATAAAAAAATGGGGTGATCTTTCGACCACCCCAGAAGGCGCACTCTCGAATACTCGCAGAGGAGAACCTTGATTATCGGGGACCTATCCGCTAACCAATGCACCCAGGGAGGTAGGGTGTTCCGCAAGCATTCATCATTCTTATTGCAATTGGCGTGCCAGTTTTTTTGCCATCAATATTCGGCGGCCTTATGGGGCATAGCAGTACCTGCGCTATCGCTCGCGATACGTGTTGTCGGGCAAACCCGACACATCTGGCGGTCGTTTTTTCAAGCGGTTGTTTTTGTTGGCTTATTTGTGTCGCCATTGGGCGACAAATGCGCAGCCGAATGTGCCGCAATCAGGCGCTAGGTTTGCCAAGAAATCCGCTGCGGGATGTTTGGTTAAACCTTGAAGTGTGCCGCTTCCAAACCATGCCGTTGCAGCAATTTATAAAACTCGGTGCGGTTGCGCTTGGCGATTTTTGCCGCCTGGGTGACGCTGCGTTGGGTGAGTTTGAGCTGGCGGGTGAGGTAGTCGTATTCAAATTGACGCCGCGCCTCTTCAAATCCGTCTAGGCTGTCTTTGCCGAGTTGCATGGCCTGTTCCACCACACTGACCGGGACAATTTCAGAGGTCGTTAATGCGACCGCCTGCTCGGCAACATTCAGCAGTTGCCGGATATTGCCCGGCCATGGCGCGGCCAGCATCATCGACAGCGCATCTGGTGAAAAGCCGGTGACACGTTTGGCGTAACGCGCGGCCAGCCGTTTGACAAACGACATCAACAGCAACGGGATATCCTCACGCCGTTCGCGCAGCGGTGGAATCTTGAGAGTCACCACATTTAGCCGGTAGAACAAGTCTTCGCGGAATTCACCTTCGTCACGTGCCTTGACCAGATCACGATGGCTGGCCGAAACAATCCGCACATCAACCGGGATGCTCTTCACCGAGCCGACCGGACGCACTTCGCGGGTCTCGAGCGCGCGCAGCAGTTTTACCTGCAGCGCCAGCGGCATGTCGCCGATTTCATCGAGAAACAGCGTGCCGCCATCGGCTTCGAGAAACAGCCCGAGATGATCGATGACCGCGCCGGTGAACGCACCTTTCTTATGACCAAACAATTCGCTTTCGAGCAGGGCCTCGGGGATCGCGCCGCAATTGAGCGCCACAAACGGCTTGCCTGCACGCGGGCTGGCCTCGTGTAATGCGCGCGCCAGCACTTCCTTGCCGGTACCGCTTTCGCCTTGGATCAGCACGCTGGCTTCGCTCTGGGCAACACGCTCGGTGCGCACCAATAGTTCTTCCATGGAGGGTGAACGGGTGATGATTGATTTGCGCCATGCCGCGACATCGGCCGGCGCGGAGGCGCGTTTGATCGCACCGTGTGAGCCGTGGAGTTGCAACGCGCGGTCGATTTTGGCGAGCAGGTCGTTGGCGTCGTAGGGTTTGGTCAGGTAGCCAAACACACCTTCCTGGGTGGCCGATACGGCGTCCGGGATGGTGCCGTGTGCGGTCAAAATGATGACCGGCAGGCCGGTGTAGCGCTGATCGATTTCGGCAAACAGGCCCATGCCATCCATGCCCGCCATGCGCAGATCCGTGACGACCAGATCGGGCCGCTCGGCGGCGATCATGGACAACGCCTGCTGACCACTTGCAGCCGTTGCAACCTTGTATCCACTCGCCGACAAACGAATCGCCAACAGCCGCAACAAATCCGGGTCGTCGTCGACCAACAACAAATGCCCCTTCGGTGTGGTTGCGGTTGCCATGCTATTTTTCTGTCGTTCCAGTAAGTCTTGCATTGTCTGGCCCCATTATGTTGACCAGAACCTATATGCACAATCCGTGCCGACTATCGGCCCCGTGGTTGGACCAGTTTATCGGCTCTATCCACCTGATTAGCCGAATTGACCAAATTGACGCTATCGCCGGGTCACACTGCGCTCAATGGATTTCATTGCCGCCAGTTGTCTTTCCAGATCGTCCACCTTGGTTCGCAGGGTGCGTATTTCGGCGTCACGATCTTCGCGTCTGGACGCATTGCCGGCGGCAGTGTTGTTGGCGCGTGAACGCTGTAACACCAGTTCTTCACGCAATTTTTTCCGGGCGGCCACCGAATGCTGGACAAATGTCGCAATAGTGCCATCCGTTGATTGACGCATTTCGCCCGACAACAGCAAGGGCTCCAACAGCGCAAGCAGCCGATCGTCATCCGCCGCCGTCGGCGGCGAAACAAACAGCGCCAGCATATAGCGCACTCGGCGAAACACAGCGGGATCGCGTTCAAACGTTTCGCGCGCCGATTCCCTGGCCGCAAACAGCGCGGCTGGTGTCATGTTTTGAAATGTTTGTATGGCGAGGATGGCGTCGTCAGCGGGCGACGTTCGCGCCATGGCGGCTGGTGCCAGCGTGGCATTGGCAGACGGTTTTGCCACGTCATACGCACACGCGGACAGCAAACTGGCGATGAGTAGTGCGGAAATGACTTGAAAGCAATGCTTCATTGGTTGTCCCCGTGTCAGGCTGCGGCCGGCCGCCGCGGCAAAATAACCCGGATGCGTGCGCCCGCGGCGGCATTTGATCTTGCCACCGCTTCCACGCTGCCGCGGTGCAGTTCAACATAGTCACGCACAATCGCCAGCCCCAATCCGGTTCCCTTGGTGCCGGATTTGATCGCGGACGCGGTGCGGAAAAAAGCATCAAAAATACGCTCTCGATCGGCTTCGGCAATGCCCGGCCCTTCGTCAAGCACTTCGATGACGGCGTTTTCATCCTGCTTGACCACACGGATGGTGATGGTACCGCCAATCGGCGAGTACTTGATTGCGTTTGACACGAGGTTATCGAGCACCACCCGCAGCTTCTTGGCGTCACCGTGCAGTGTGACTTTTTCATTTTCGCGTCGAATCCCGATTGATTTGCCGACGATGGCGAGCTTTTGCGTTTCGAGCACATCGTCAACCAGATCGAGCAGTTGCAACGGCACCAGTTCAAGCGCCTGCGTTTGGTTGAGTCGTTGCGCCGATTGTGA
>JANPDI010000059.1:0-14674 GCA_031431435.1 Burkholderiales bacterium | reverse complement strand
TCGTCTTTGAGCACCAAGTCGGCAAAAAATAAATGGTGATTGACCACCACCACTTCGGCATCCATCGCCTTTTTACGCGCCTTCATGACAAAACACTCTTCGTAACGGGTGCACTGCGAACCGAGACAATTTTCACGCGTCGATACCGCGTGATTCCACGCGCCGGCGCGCTCAGGCACGTCCGGCAACTCGGCGCGGTCACCCGTATTTCCCACACCCGCGCCGCCCGCGAGGCTGCGGTTGGCAAAGCGTTTGATGGTTTGAATATGTTTAACATCCTCACGATTCGAAAACCGCCCGTCAACCGCAGCGGCCTCAAGGTGATGCAAACAAACATAGTTCGCGCGGCCCTTGAGCAACGCCGTTGAGACGGGAATACCCAGCGCATCAATCACCATCGGAATGTCGCGGTGAAAAAGTTGATCCTGCAGGGTCTTGGTGCCGGTGGAAATCACCACCTTGCCGCCCGAACGCAATGCCGGCACAAGATAGGCGAATGTTTTGCCGGTACCGGTACCCGCCTCGGCAATCAACACGCCGGCACGGTTGATGGTGGCTTCAATTTTTTCGGCCATTTCGATTTGTGAATCGCGATGTCGAAAGTCGGCAATACGCGCCGCGAGCGGACCCGTGGGGCCAAACAAATGGGCAAGATCAGATTGCGACATCAGGCGACGACTTGTTCGGATGGCTTTGGCAACGGCTCCCGATCCGGACGATCCCGGCGATCGTGTCTATCCATATAACAAGCAATCCACGCCAGCGCCAAAATCACCATGAACAATGATGCATTCGACGGGATCTGCAAATTAAAGTCGACACTCGAGTGAATCATCATGGCGATGATCGACATGACGCTGGCAAACGCCATTCCGCGCATCAGCGGATCACGGCGCTGATACTGCGCGATCAAGGCAATGATAAAACTCCAAAAGACCATCAAACCGACCAAACCGAGGCCGATCATGCCGCTCTCGGCGGCAAATTGGATGTAGTCGTTATGTGCATAGTCAAAAAAACGTTCCAACTCCGGCCCCCGGTAGCGCGGAAACGCCGAGTACCACGCACCGGGCCCGACACCAATCAACGGAAAATCGCGAATCAGATTCATGCCGTTGCTGCTCGGGTCAAGCCGCGCCTCGACTGACTCCTCGCCGACTGACACACCGGTCGGGGAGACCTGCTTGACGATGGCCGTGTTCTCGATCCGGTCAGCCAACTTGTCGACACCAAACCACGAGCCAACAATAAAAATATCGATGGCAATCAGGCTGGTCAACAGCAGTACCGTGCCACGGGTGGCGTGGCGCGACATGGCAAGACCAATCACCCCGGCAATCATGAGCGCGGCAAAAAATGCCGTGTTGCCCATGCGTGAATGGGTACTGACGAGGGCAATCACCAGAATACACAGCGTCAATCGCAACATCATCTTGGTGCTGAACAGCCATTCGAGCAAATGCGCCAGAAATTGTTTCCAGGTGGTCGCGCGACGGTCACGCAGGCCGGCAATCAGCAGCCCGACGCCGATCGACAAGGTCATCACCAGATAGCCGGCAAAGTGATTGCGGTTCGGGTAAGTCGCACTCGCCTGCGGCCCGTGGGCAATGACGGTGCCAAACCAATTGTGCGTGACATCGGTCAAATGCAGCAAAATACCGTACACCGCAATCACCAGCGCCCACAACACCCACACATAGGCGAGTTGTTTGACCCGATCGCGCGAGGCCACCAACAGCAGCGTCAGCATAAACACCAGCACATAGGCGAGTGATTTGAGCCACGACACCTGCGCGGCGTACAGATCAAGCGCCAGCGGCCGCATCGCATCATTCGAAAACGCTAATGTCAGTGCGTGCACCTTGGCCGCTTCGGGTGAGATCAAGGCGACCCAGTCTAGCGGCAGCGGCACCAGGTAGATCGCCTGATAGACCAGCCAGAGCGCCATCAACAACATCAGCCAGCGCGCGCGACGGAATGGCTCCGTCAATTGCACACGCCCCAACAGCCACGCGACCAGCCAAACGGATGCCAGCCCAAACACCCCCACTTCGAGAATCGCCCACGCCCACGAACGGTTGCTGCCCAACGGGATCGGCAGCCAGCACAACAGCACCACCCACGACCAAAAGAAGATGGGTTCGAGGTTGGTGGCGCGTGTGACAAATTTGCGGCGTGATGTTGGCAAGAGTGGCTGGGGAAAAAGGTTATGGGCAAAAAACGTTGGTTGTTGGTGCGGTCGTCGGCAACCACGCGAACCATGCCAAGCGGATTTGTTGGCTGCGGCATCTACGGTGGACTGGCGACTATTTTTGCACGCCTTTGGACGTTGCCGATGATTACGACGTTTTCAACGATGACAGCCACGTCGGATTTTTCGACGGGGGTTGCGTGGTGGGGCATCAACACAAACCAAATCGACAAAAAAATACGGGTGACCTTGCGGCCACCCGTACTAGGGTTAAAACGTGTTGCTGGTTTGCGGCGTGGAATTAACTACCGCTACCTTTACCACCACCACCTGAGCCGGTGCTACCAGCGCCGGTTGTGCCCGATCCAGATCCTGCAGCCCCTGTTCCAGTGCCGGTGCCTTTTCCGTCAGCGGCGGCCTTTGCGTCAGCGGCGGCTTTTGCGTCAGATGCGGCTTTTGCATCAGCGGCTGCTTTAGCATCAGCGGCGGCTTTGGCGTCAGCGGCGGCTTTGGCGTCAGCGGCGGCTTTTGCCTCGGCAGCGAGTTTATCCGCGGCAGCTTTGGCCTCTGCGGCGAGTTTGGCCGCGGCAGCAGCGGCGGCCTCGGCGAGTTTGGCGTCAGCAGCTGCTTTCGCTGCGGCTGCTTTCACGGCTTCTGTCAGCGCATCGGAGGCAACTGATTTTAATGCAGCGTTAAGAGCCGGGTTGGCTGCCACAGCAGCATTGATTGCCGCAATGGTGCCTGATGTCACTTGGCCGCCTTTGGTCAAGGCTGCCTGACCCGCCGGGATCGAAATCGTCTTGCCTTGGAACGTGAACGCGATTGAGCCATTTGCGACGGTAACAACAACATCACCACCCGCCGTGGCGAAGCTGACGTCGGTGCCGCGAATACCGATGGTGGCACCGCCGGCCCGATAGGCAACGGCTTCAGGTCTGGCTTTGCCGATCAAACCGGTGATCGCCCGCATACCGCCATTTAACAATGACAGCAACACGTTGCTCTTGGCCGGCTCTTTGGCGTTGTATGCAAAGTTGGTAATGGCAAGCGTCGAACGCGCCGACAACGATGCGATTTGGCCGTCGGTAAAAAGCAGCACAATCGATGATGCCGCGCCGGTGGTGATCGAATCACCCTGATTCACGGTGTCACCTTTGCGCAAATTGCGCGCCGGTGCGGCCGGTGTCGCGGCGGTTGCCGTCGCGGTGCCGGTCAATTCAAATACTGTTGCAACTTGTGCGGACGCCAGTCCTGCCACCAACATCAGCGCCGCCCCGAACAAAATCAATATCTTTTTAATGGCTTTCATGAGGTCCCCTTCAAAGTTAAAACAGCGTCGCCGATGGTTCAAAGACGGCAAACAGATCGATAACGAATACTACCCGATAACAAAAACATGTGTTGCAAAAACAGTTGCTTGACGAACGATCCACTACGTCGCTAAAACAGCCGACGCCGTGAATAAATCCTGACACTTTTTGTGCTTCTGCCAGCGGCTGTTGCCGCAGGGTAAAACCAACTTGCCGTGTTTTTCAGCTGCCGTCATCACTTCTTCCGGATAACGCAGCCCCAGGCGCATCATGGTGGCTTCGGTTGCCTGCCGCGCCGCCGGTGTGGCGATATCCCAGGTGGCAAAACCCAAATCCACCACGACCATTGACACTTCACGTTCCCAAGGTCCAAAAAGCATGGCCTTTTCCATCGCCTGTGAAAACCCGACGCTGACGGTGCCGGGCAACATTGACCAGGATTCAGCCAGTGCCAGATTCGCCCAAGCATTGGGCGACGTTGGACGCCGCACCAAGGCGTTTTGGGCATCACTTGCGGCTGACTTTATCTGCCCGATGATTTGTGGGACATCGAGTTTTTCCATCAACGCGAGCGAGGTACCATGAATCTGAAACGCGAGCTCATGCGGCGCCCCGCTGGCAGGTGCCAAATGGTTCGCCTGTTTAATGTCGTTCAACCAACGCGACTGATCACTTAATTTGATCACCGCACCACCGCGATACGCAGCAACATATGCCGTCGTAAATGCGGTATCAACATTGGCGGCAGTCGCATCCGCCAAGGCAAATCGGACAGAGAAAACCGACGCGAGCAACAACCCCGCCACCGCCACACCTACCGTCATGGCTTTGACGCCCATTCTGGGCGTCGTTGGCGATTTCGTCGATGTCGGCGCGTTAGGCATCAGGCCGCTTCCTTTTTACCGGGTTTACCTTTAGGGCCGTAACCGTAGGCGTAATAACCTTTGTAGCCGCGATAACGGCCATAACCGGAATATTCGCCGTAGTATTTCTCGGCGCGCTCCAGATCAAGCTGGTTCAATACCACGCCAAGAATTGGCGCATTGGCCATGGCGAGGCGGCGCAATCCACCACGCGCCAATGGATACGGCGTCGAACCCGCCTTGACGACGTACAGCACGGTATCGACCATTTGTGACAGCACAATCGCGTCGCTCACCAACTGCACCGGCGGCGAATCGATGAGGATGACGTCAAACGCTTCCTTGAGTTTTTCGACAACCTCGCGGAACTTGGCAGACGACAACATCTCGAGTGGGTTGGGCGGCACAAAACCGGCGGTGAGAATATGAAAACCGCCCTGCTCGTGTTTGACAATACATTCCGACACCGGCGCGACACCCGAGACCAGATGTGACAAACCCTTGTGATCCTTGTCGATCCCGATCACGCGGCCAATTTTGGGGCGGCGCATATCGGCGTCGATCAGCAACACACGTTTGACCTGGGCCAATGCGCAGGCAAGGTTAAACGACACGGTCGTCTTGCCCTCTTCCGGCACCGACGAGGTAATCAGAATCAGTTTCTTGTCGACATCCAGCGTACCCATCAGCACACTGGTGCGGATGGTGCGGATGGATTCCGAGAATAACGACTGGCTGTCGGTGAGGAAGGCCATTTCGGTCTTCATCGACTTCTTGCCGGTGCTGTCCATTTTTTGCAGGTAGCCCAACATCGGTACCCCGAGGCGGCCTTCGACTTCACCGGCGGTGTTGACGGTGTTGTTGATGCGATCAAGCAGCAACGACAACATCATGCCGATGATGAGCGCCACGGCGGCGGCAATCGACACAATTTGCGATTTTTTCGGTGCGTATGCACCACCGGGCACAATCGCCGGGTCAACCACCCGTGCGACGGTGGATTGCAAATCGGCCGAAATATTGGTTTCCTTGAAGCGGTTCAGGAACATGTCGTAGAGCTGGCGGTTGGCCTGCGCTTCACGCTCAAGCACGCCCAACTGAAACTCTTTGCGGTTGATGCCCTGAATTTCCGCTTTGCTTTGGCCAAGCGCACCGGCAATCGCCTGCTCGTTGGCGCGGGCAATTTCGTATTCCTTGGCCACGCCGGACATCACGGTTTCCATTTGCCGTTTGGTGTTGTCACGCGCAGAGGCGAGTTCGGCATTGGCCTGCAACATCTTTGGATGTTCCGGGCCGTAACGTTTGGACGCGTCGGCGAGTTTTTTCTCGGCTTCGGCTTCGATCTCTTTCATTTTTTGCACGGTCGGGTGACGCAACACGGCCGGTATCGATTCAACACCAGCCGACGATTTGCCCTGGCGTGCCGCCTGCACCTGGTTGTACAAACTTTCGGCTTCTGCCCGTTTGGAACGCGCCGACACCAGCCCGCTGGTGGCTTCTTCGAGTGCTTTGGCCGCACCCGAGAGCGCCACACCCTTGACGTCAACAATACGCTCGCGCTCACGATAATCCTGCAATGATCTTTCGGAGGATTCGAGTTTGGTGCGCAATTCACCCATTTGACCGGTCAGCCATGAGCTGGCTTTTTGGGTCATTTTGATTTTTGACTCAAGGTCGTTTTCGATAAACACGTCGGCGAGTGTGTTGGGCACCTTGGCGGCGAGTTCTTTATCGTGCGAGGTAAAGCTGATCTGTACCAGCTGGCTGTTACGCACCGGCTGGACCTGCAAACCGTCCGAAAATTCCTTGATGACGCGCTTGAGCACTTGATCTTCGGTCAAGGGTTCATTCGACTTGAACCAATTCATCGGCAGCCACGACTTGAGGCCGTCAGCATTATCCTGACGCGGGTCGTATTCAGGATGCACCGTCAATTTGAGGCGCTCAACCACCTTGCGCGCAAGCTCACGTGACTTGATGATCTCAACCTGGGTCTGGTAATACTCGCGATTGCCGCCACCCATGGCGTTGTAGACCTCCTCGATCGACACCACCTTGGCCTTCGATTGCTCAATCATCACCACTGCCGTTGAGCGATACAACGGCCGCAACGAAAACACCACCAGCGTGGTGATCAATGCCACCAGCGCGACCAGACCAACAATGCTCCATTTGCGTTTGGTGATCGAGCGCCAGTATTCGACCAGATCGAGTGTCTCGCCCTCCGTCGGCGGCTGGCCCATGCCCATGGCAGCGGCACTGCCGGGTACGGTCACGGGGAGTCGATCAATAAAAGTGCGGTCATTCATCTGGACAATTTTCTAAAAAAAGCTTTCTTCGACCGTCAGGATATCGCCGGGCTGGATTTGTGCATCAAGCGCAATGCGCTTGGCGTCCCCCTTTAGATCATCCTCACGGATCACATTGATGCGTTCTTTGGAGGCGCGCTCTTTAAAGCCGCCCGCCAGTGAAATCGCCTTGCGTACCGTCAGCCCCGGAATAAACGGATACCCGCCCGGCTTCTCGACCGACCCATTGACAAAAAAGTTACGATACTCATGCATCGTCACCGTCACCTGCGGGTTCAACAAATAACGACCCTTCAAGCCTTTGGTGATGAAGTCTTCGAGCGCGCCGACGGTCAGCCCGCGCACGCGGATTTCACCGAGGTATGGAAACGACAGCGTGCCGGCATCCGACAACCGGATCTTTTCGCGCTTCAGATCTTCCTCGCCCACCACCTGCACACTGATGACGTCACCCACACCAAGTTTGTAGGTTGACAATGACGACAGCGACGATTGGGCCGCGTTGGCGTTGGCCGACTGCGCGTGCAAGGGAAGTGCGGGCAGCGCAGCGCCAACTGCCAAGGTCAGCCCCAACACCACCAATGCCTTTACCCGCACCAACCCATTTTTCAGCAAATTAAAAAACATCAGACGCCAACCCCAATACAGATGCCACAAATGAAATTTCAACAAAACGAAAAAGGCCTTGATCCGCCAACCTTCCAACGCGGTCAAAGCCTTTGACGTTTACACACACCACACACAACCAAGCGCCTTAGTTCATTACCGCATTACAGCGTTGCGCCAAGCGTCAGCATGTAGAGGTTCTTTTTGTAGTTGGAGCCGCTGGTATTGGAATCACGCGACGTATTGGTGTATTCGCCGCCAATCGTCAACCAGCGCATGACTTTGTAATTGAGCTTTAAGCCCAGCGAATCGGTTGTATCAACACGGGTATTGCCGATGAAGTCATCATCACCGCGCGACAAACTTACCTTCGATTTCAGGCGTGAATTCCAAGCGTGTTCCCAGCTGGCGCCGTATTTCTTGGCCAGCGTGAAATCACCTAGACCGGTGGACTCGCTAAAGCCCTTGGTGGTGAAAAAGTCAAACTTGGAATAGCTGGTCGGCTTCCAGGTCATGTTTGCTTCCCAGCCGGTGCCGGAGAAATCCTTGAGCGAGGCAACCGCGAAATCCTTGCGAATCTGACCGATTTTGATGGTGCCGCTGGTGGCGGCGGTGGCGTCCCAAGTCACACCGACCAAATAACGCCGCTCTTTGCTGTCCTGCCTGGAGGTTGAAAGCTTGTAATCAAACTTGACTTCGTTGGCTTCAAACAACAATGATGTCTTTGGCGCGACGCGGAAGAAAAAGCGACCGCCCGCGCTATCGGTATTGCGATCACTAGCAACCGTGGTGCTGCGATTGTTCTGGTAGCGTCTATCAATGGTGCCGGCAAAGACTTCAACGCGACCCTTGGCATCATTGGCGCCATAGGCAAACAACACGCTGGGATTGGTGGTGCGATATTCGTCTGGCACACCGGAAATGCCGCGATCAGTCGAGCCGCGCGCATCGTGGCCCTGCACATATTCGGCGGCGAGTTTCAGGCCCATGCTCGAGGAAAACACAAATTCGCCGGTACCCAACACTTTGTAGTCGGTGTAGTTATCAGCCGAGCTTTGTGAGTAACGGCCGATGTTGAGGTCATACGACAAACCAAATCTGGCTTTTTGCGACGCGACTTCGAGTTTGATGCCCGGGTTATAGATTTGGATATTCGAGCTGCGGCGGTTGGTGTCGGTCAAAAACAGGTTGTCGTCACGACCAAACGAAAAATTCATGTACGGGAAAAGCGCCGCGTTATCGTCGAGCTTGATGCCCTTCGGGCCGTCGTCTTCTTTGCTGCCGTCGGGAATCTTGTACGCCGGTGATACCGGGCCGGTTTGGGCGTTTGCAACGGAGAAAAATGATGCCGCCGTGGCAGAAAGCGTTGCCAAAACAAGAGCTGCAAGAGTGCGGTTGGTGGTACGGAAATATGCGCGCTTCATATCAAACCTCTTTTTTTGATTTAACTGTATGATTTTTATAATATTTTTGCATTCTAACACCACTTGCCATGGATCATGCGAATTTCAACCTTTGAATGTTAGCAAGTTGTAAAAATGCCCGCAATTTGTTTTTTGTTTTTTTGTCATATTTGCATCCCCTGATTCGGGCAGAGGCAATAATAATTTCAAAATAAGACGCAAACTGTGTGGCACCGCACATTCAAAACCACGCCACTTGCGGCGGGAAGACGCGTTTTTCAGGGTAATTTTGCAAACAGGGACAAATTGCCGTGTTTTTTGCCCTCACAGGATGCGCGCTTACGTGTCCCAACCCAACCCAAACCCAACGCAAAACCACCCCAAACCAGCTGACCACCAACCGAACTGAAGGCAACAAATTGTCACAAAACAGATGGGTCAGCTTAAAAACGAAATCGCATTCCGGTTGTTTCAAATTCACCAACCAGTAAACTACCGCCACGCCAACGCCCTGCCTCATCGCGTGACCACTTCACCACCACTTCACCACCACCCATCGCCACCCAATCAAGGTTGACCTTGCCAAATCCTCACCGACCCCACGACATTCAAGCCATTATTCTTGCCGGCGGTGCAGGCACACGGCTGTGGCCACTCTCAAGGCAATCATTGCCCAAACAATTTGTGCCGCTGCTCGGCGCACAGACATTGTTGGAAGCAACCGTGGCGCGACTTGCGCCGATCATCACACCCGAACAAGTCACGATTGTGACAAGCCGCGCCGCCGCGGCCGGCGAAGCGATGGTGCACTTGGCGCCGTATGCCACTTTGCTTGAGCCATGCGCACGCGGCACGGCGGCGGCAATCGCGATGGCGGCACTCCATTTTGAAATACAAGGCCGCGACCCGGTGATGGTGGTGCTGCCATCCGATCACGTGATCCGTGATGTGGCTGGTTTTCAGGCGCGGCTGAATGAGGCGGTAACACTCGCCGCTGATAACAACGCCGACAATCTGGTCACGTTCGGCATCCACCCGACCCATCCGGAAACAGGCTACGGTTATATCAAGACCGGCGCGGCGGCAACGGGATCGGCGGTCAATGTCACTGCACTAAACGTCACAGCGTTCAAAGAAAAACCCGACCACAACACCGCGATGCAATTTATCAGTGCCGGCGGCTACTACTGGAATTCGGGGATGTTTGTGTGGAAGGCCTCGACCATCCTCAAGGCGATCGACGCCTATTTACCGGCGCTGGCTGCCACCATCAACACTATCCGGCATGCTGTCAAAGGCGGCATGGGTTTTGATGCGGCAATACAAGCGCATTTTGCTAGCGCACCATCGATCTCGATCGACCACGGCGTGCTGGAAAAACTCACCCTCGACGGCCCATCGACGACGCATCAACTGCGGCTGCAACTGGTGCCGGCCGATATCGGCTGGAGCGATGTCGGGTCGTGGGACGCGGTGTATGAAATTTCCGATAAAGACGCGGCCAACAATGTCACCCTCGGCAATAGCATCACCATCAACAGCAAAAATACGCTGGTGCATGCGGGCAAACGACTGGTGACCACCGTCGGTGTTGAAGACCTGAATATCATCGACACCCCCGACGCGCTGTTAATCACCAAACGCGGTGAATCACAACAGGTGCGGCATATTGTTGATGCCCTGCAAGCGCGCGGCGGCAATGAACACATCGAACACACAACGGTTCACCGGCCATGGGGAAGTTACACGGTGCTGGAAGACACCCCAAGCTTCAAAATCAAACGCATCGACGTCAACCCCGGCGGCCGCCTGAGCCTGCAAAGCCACGAACACCGCAGCGAGCACTGGGTGGTGGTGCGCGGCACCGCCACCATCACCTGTGGCGAAACAATCAGCGACAAACGCGTCAATGAAAGCGTCTATATCGCCGCCGGCCAAAAGCACCGCCTGGAAAATCTCACCGCCGGTTTGGTCTCAATCATCGAAGTGCAGGTCGGTGGATATCTGGGTGAGGACGACATCAAGCGCTACGACGACGCGTACGGGCGCACCCAATAGGCCCTTTCCGCTAACTAAGCCCTTCCCCGGCGCAGGCCGGGGCCCAAGTTGTCTTCGCACCTTCCCCGGATTTAGTCCGGGGCCCAAGTTGCCTTCGCACCTTCCCCGGGTTTAGTCCAGGGTCTAAGTTGATTTGAGCTGTGGCGAATTCGTGAGAAAACTTGGGCACCGGACGTGCGCAAAACGATAGAACTGTTTCGCTGCTCCGGTGAAGGGGGTATTGACCTTCCCCGGGTTTAGCCCGGGGCCCAAGTTGCCTTTACATCACCCTCCCTCTAACTAAGCCCTTCCCCGGGTTTAGTCCAGGGTCCAAGTTGATTTGAGCTGTGGCGAATTCGTGAGAAAACTTGGGCACCGGACGTGCGCAAAACGATAGTACTGTTTCGCTTCTCCGGTGAAGGGGCGTGGTGAAGCTGTTTTGCTTCTTTGGTGAAGGGGGGAGGTGAAGCTGTTTCGCTTCTCCGGTAAAGGGGCGTGTAGCGGAACCAGCGTTTCCCGAGGCAGGTGGTGGAGAGAGTGAGTGCGACGCCGCATTTGACCTTCCCCGGATTTAGTCCGGGGCCCAAGTTGCCTTCCCGTATCCCAATTGCCGCTCCCTCCCCGGATTTAGCCCGGGGCCCAAGTTAGCCCGTCGTCCCTCTAGCCCTTCCCCGGGTTTAGCCCGGGGCCCAAGTTAGCTCGTCATCCCAGCAACATCCAGACGGATTGGGCCGGGCTGTGCAGAACTGGCCATGTCGGGCCACCCTGTCAAATTGCATTTGCGCAAAACAATGGACTGGATGCCAGCCGACGCTGGCATGACGATAGCTGAACGGTCGCTTCAGCAAATACCACGGGACCAAACCTCATCGCTTTTGAAATCAACAAATTTGCTCCAATAGTGAGAAAATACCGCGATGCGCTTGACCGAAGACCAAATTGCATTTATTCGAAAGTCTGCATTCGATCTTGCGGGTGCAGGGACGCGCGTGCGCTTGTTTGGCTCGCGGCTTGATGACAATGCAAAAGGCGGTGATGTTGACGTCATGTTGGAACTGCCCACACCAATCGAAAACCCGGCGCTACTCTCAGCAACGCTATCAGCCAGAATTTCGCGGGCGCTGCATGGGCGAAAAGTGGATGTATTGCTGAGCGCGCCAAACCTGATGCGCCTGCCAATACATGATGTGGCTTTCCGTGACGGCCAATTACTATGACTGGTGAATCGGGGCTGGTACCGCGACTGCAATTTCTGGCGCGCGTTGTCCGCAAAGAATGCACGCATCTGGCTTTGACAGACCAGCGGCTATTTGGCGTTGAGACGACTGGCAGTAAATTCACTCTCGCGCACGCCAAGCAACTGGAGTTGGACCACGATCTTGCCGAGCGAGTCGAGGCATTTGTTGGCCGATTCAGCCGACTGCAAGATACCTTGGGCGACAAACTCCTGCCGTTGCTGTTAAGTGCGCTTGGTGAAAAGCACTCAGCGATGATCGATAGCTTGGACCGCGCTGAACGTCTGGGCCTGCTTACCTCGGCCGAGCAGTGGATGACCATGAGGAACCTCAGAAATCAAATGATCCATGAATACGTAGAGGACCCATTGATCCTCACGAATGCGCTGCAAACAGGACATGCCTTTGTGCCCTCGCTACTAAGCGCTGGCACCAAAATGCTGGCGGAAATTGACAAGCGAGGATGGACTTGATCAATCGGCAGTTGCCAGAAACGTGGGACGGGCAAAATTCAGTTGTCCACGCATCTGCGGCATCGTAAAACGCCGCGCCAAACCTGTCCGCCGCAGGTACGCTCCATAATGCTTTTCCTGACAGGAGATTCAAACCATGAGACTTTCTTATGATCCCGCTACCGATTCCCTATACATTCATCTGAATGATCATCCCGGCACGGACAGCACTGAAGTCTCCGCAGGTGTGGTGTTGGACTTTGACAAGAACGGCGGACTCGTCGGAATAGACGTACAGCACGCCAGCAAAAACGCCGATATCCATCGCCTGCTACTAAATAGAATGCCATTCAAGGAATTGGAAGCGGCATAACATTGGTTTGACGACGAATCGCGACCAACCAGCTGCCGGCAACTGCATTTCGGACTAGTTGAACATGCCCAGCGGCGCCAAGTTGGAGCTGGGAATCCCGGACCGCCGACTTTCGCTGCCTCCCCGCTGCAGGCACCGCGCCCTTCCCCGGCTCACAACCACAACGGTTGCGCTGGGCCGGGGCCCAAGTTCCCTCCTCCCTCTAACTTCCGCCCTTCCCCGGCGCACAACCACAAGGGTTGCGCCGGGCCGGGGCCCAAGTTAATTTGGGCAGTGGTGACTGCGTGAGCAAACTTGGGCACCGGACGTGCGCGAAACGGTAAAGCTGTTTCGCTTCTCCGGTGAAGGGGGGTATTGACCTTCCCCGGATTTAGCCCGGAGCCCAAGTTAGCCCGTTGTCCCTCTAGCCCTTCCCCGGGTTTAGCCCGGGGCCCAAGTTAGGCCGTTGTCCCAGCGAACAAGCACAAGAATTGGGCCGAGCTGTGCAGAGCTGGCCATGTCGGGCCACCCACTTCAATTGGTTTTGAGCAAAACAATGGACTGGATTCCAGCCGCCGCTGGCAGGACAAAAATTGGAAGGTTGCTTTTTAGTTTCTGCGACACCAAACCTCATCGCCTGTGAAATCAACAAATTTGTTCCAATAGTGAGAAAATACCGCGAGCCGTTTGACAAATGAGCAAATTCAAGCGGAATGCCCAGCCGAACTTGCAACGCTGCCGGTCAATACCTGACTGATTGTTTTACGAGGCCCCAATATGAAACCATCGATTGCACTTGCAGAAAGACATGACGCAGTGCGTAATACGACGGGTCGTTTTCGGACGACAAACCCGCGTATTTTCGGTTCGGTACTTCATGGAACTGACAGCGATGGCAGCGACCTTGACATATTGGTCGACGCAATGCCGGGCGCGACACTTTTTGACTTGGGAGGACTGCAAGTTGCGCTGGAACAATTGCTGGGTGTGCCCGTCGACGTCGTCACACCCGGCGACCTACCGCTGAAATTTCGGGCGCAAGTATTGATTGAGGCGCGCCCGATATGACCGGTAGCAGGTTGTCGGATTATCTTGCCCATATCCAGCAAGCTGCAACTGATGCCTGCTATTTCATTGAAGGTCAGAAACTGGATGACTTCATCGCCGACAAGCGAACCCAACAGGCCGTTATCCTCAACCTTGTCATCATTGGCGAGGCTGCAACAAAGTTATTGCAGCATCACAGTGAATTTTTGGCACGACACACCGACGTACCTTGGTCAAGCATGAAAGGCATGCGAAACCGCCTTGCACATGGCTATTTTGATATAGACCTCGAAGTCGTATGGGAAACGGTTTCGCACGCCCTGCCCAGCCTACTTGAGAGCATGCCCATAGTGCTGGCAGACGCTCATAAAGTTGGCGGCAGCGCGACTTGACCGCCTTGTTGAGTCCAATTCTGGCGACTCAACAGCTGCCCTCTTCCCTCTAGCCAGTAGCCCCACCGCCTTCCCCGGATTTAGTCCGGGGCCCAAGTTCCCTTCGCTCCTTCCCCGGATATAGTCCGGGGTCCAAGTTGATTTGGGTAGTGGTGAATGGGTTAGCAAACTTGGGCACCGGACGTGCGCGAAACGATAAAGCTGTTTCGCTTCTCCGGTGAAGGTGGGTGTTGACCTTCCCCGGATTTAGTCCGGGGCCCAAGTTCCCTCCTCCCTCTAACTTCCGCCCTTCCCCGGCGCAGGCCGGGGCCCAAGTTAGCCCGTCGTCCCAGCGGCGGCTGGGACCCATACATGGACGCCCCCGGTTTGCAAGACCAATCTTTTCATGATGACGACACACGGAGTCGATTGCAGCCATACATTCGGTCTTTGGTGCAGCCGGCTATCTGGCTGCTGACGCATGATGAAATTCGCTGA
>JANPDI010000058.1:0-14235 GCA_031431435.1 Burkholderiales bacterium | reverse complement strand
GCCATCAATGTTGCGCACGAGCTCATCCATAAACCAACCCGGCTCGAGCAATGGGCCGGCGGCATACTGCTGGCGTCATCTGCATACGGGTCGTTCAAGATCGAACATGTGTTGGGGCATCACCTTTGGGTGGGGACCGATCGCGACCCGTCATCTGCGCGGCGTGGTGAAAATGTCTATACGTTTGTCCCGCGCGCCATCTGGCGCAATATTGGCAAGGCGTTTCAGTTGCAACACCGGGTATTGGCGCGCAAGCAATGCGGCTTTTTTACCTGGCGCAACGAATTGTTTTGGTGGTATGCCAGCACCGCCGGTTTTGCGGCCGCATTGGGCGGTTTTTTTGGCGCTTCCGCCGTGTTGTTTTTCGCCGGGCAGGCGGTTGTCGCCATTGCCACCCTCGAAATCATCAATTATGTTGAGCACTATGGGTTGCGGCGCGATCTGGACGAGCGTCAGCGTCCGGCTCGCGTGACGCCCATGCATTCGTGGAATTCAGCCTATTTCTTGAGTAACGCGTATTTATTTCAACTGCAACGCCACTCAGATCATCATGCGGCGGCCGCGCGGCCATATCAGGCACTCCAGCATCACGCCGCCGCGCCGCAATTGCCGGGCGGTTATGGCGCCATGGTGTTGCTGGCGTTGGTGCCGCCGCTTTGGCGGCACGTGATTGACCGAAGAATTCCAAAAGATTTGGGCTGGCAGACTTGAAATTGGGGCGCTTGACCCAAATTGATTCCATGATATTGATTTTTCAGGGAATTTTTGATCATGGATGCTTCAGAAAATGCGCAAAACCAAGCGCAGCCGGCACCTGTTTCAGCCGATTCAGCGACGACTGACACGCCTTCGGGCAACCACCACAACGATCCGACCGCCGAGCTGGCGATTAAGTTAGCCACTGCCGAAGCGGCAGCGTTGACGGCGAAGGATGAATGGTTGCGGGCGAAGGCCGAGACAGAAAATATCCGTCGGCGCTCGGCCGAGGATGTGCTCAAAGCACAAAAATTCGGTGTTGAGAAAATGGCCGATGCCCTGCTCGCCGTCAAGGACAGCATGGATGCGGCGCTCAAGGTCGATAACCCTTCGGTGGACGCTTATAAACAGGGCGTGGAATTGACCATGCGCCAGCTGGCATCGGTGTTCGAAAAATTTGCCATTCAGGAGGTGGACCCGGTGGGGCAGAAGTTCGACCCGACCCGGCATCAGGCAATTGCGGCGGTTGAGTCGGATCAGGACGACAACACCGTGGTTTCGGTGATGCAAAAGGGCTATACGCTGCACGACCGGGTGTTGCGCCCTGCGTTGGTTGCCGTCGCCAAGGCGAAGGCCTGACCATCCAGCCGGTTGCGCTTTGGCGTCCTTATTGGACGTGGATGGCCGGGCTATCAACCACTTGAAGCTGCGGCATAAATCCCAATCTACAGAACATCTTAAAAGACTTCGAAATAAAGGAAAACATCATGGGACGCATTATTGGAATTGATTTGGGTACCACCAACAGCTGTATTGCCATCATGGAAGCCGGCCAGCCAAAGGTGATCGAAAACGCCGAAGGTGCACGTACCACGCCATCCATCGTGGCGTATCAGGACGATGGTGAAATTCTGGTCGGGGCATCAGCCAAACGCCAGGCGGTCACCAATCCAAAAAACACGCTGTATGCGGTCAAACGGTTGATCGGTCGCCGCTTTGAAGAAAAAGAAGTGCAAAAGGACATCGACATGATGCCTTACGCCATCATCAAAAATTACAACGGTGATGCATGGGTGGAAGTGCGCGGTAAAAAAATGGCGCCACCGCAGGTGTCGTCGGAAGTGCTGCGCAAACTGAAAAAGACCGCCGAAGACTACCGTGGTGAGGAAGTCACTGAGGCAGTCATCACGGTGCCCGCGTATTTCAACGACGCACAACGTCAGGCCACCAAAGACGCCGGCCGTATTGCCGGTCTCGATGTCAAGCGCATCATCAACGAGCCGACGGCGGCGGCGCTGGCGTTTGGCATGGACAAAAAAGAGGGTGACCGGAAGATTGCTGTTTATGATCTTGGCGGCGGCACGTTTGACGTCTCGATTATTGAAATTGCCTCGGTCGAGGGCGAGCACCAATTTGAAGTGCTGTCGACCAACGGTGACACGTTTCTGGGCGGTGAGGACTTCGACCAGCGTTTGATGGATTACCTGTGTGATGAATTTAAAAAAGAGCAGGGCATTGACCTGAAGAAGGATGTGCTGGCTTTGCAGCGCCTGAAAGACGCGGCAGAAAAAGCCAAGATCGAACTTTCGTCGGCGCAACAAACCGAGGTGAATCTGCCGTATGTCACGGCGGATGCGTCGGGTCCGAAACACTTGCTGGTCAAGATCACACGTGCCAAGTTTGAGTCGCTGGTGGACGAGTTGATCGAGCGCACCATCGAGCCGTGCCGCATTGCCATCAAGGATGCCGGCGTGAACATCGCCGATATCTCGGACGTGATTCTGGTCGGCGGCCAGACGCGCATGCCAAAGGTGCAGGAAAAGGTCAAAGAAATTTTTGGCAAAGAGCCGCGTAAAGACGTCAACCCAGATGAAGCGGTTGCGGTTGGTGCGGCCATCCAGGGCGGCGTGCTGAAAGGCGATGTCAAGGATGTGTTGCTGCTTGACGTTACCCCGTTATCGCTGGGAATCGAAACCCTTGGTGGTGTGTCGACCAAGCTGATTAAGAAAAACACCACCGTGCCGACCAAGGCCTCACAGGTGTTTTCAACGGCGGACGACAATCAATCGGCGGTGACGATTCATGTGTTGCAGGGTGAGCGTGAGTTGGCAACCGGCAATAAGTCGCTCGGCCAGTTCAATCTTGAGGGCATTCCGCCATCACGGCGCGGACAGCCGCAGATCGAAGTCACGTTCGATATCGACGCCAACGGCATCATGCATGTGTCGGCAAAGGACAAGGCGACCGGCAAAGAAAACAAGATCACCATCAAGGCCAACTCGGGTCTGACCGAGGAAGAAATTCAACGCATGGTCAAGGATGCCGAAGCCAACGCCGATGAAGACAAAAAAGTGCTTGAGTTGGTGACGGCGCGTAATCAAGCTGATGCACTGGTGCACGAAACCAAAAAGTCACTCGAAGAATATGGCGACAAGATCGATGCATCGGAAAAATCGGCCATTGAAGCGGCCAGTAAAGATCTTGAGGAAGCGTTGAAGGGAAGCGATAAGGACGCTATCACTGCCAAGACCGAGGCGCTGAATAAAGCGGCACAAAAGCTGGGTGAAAAAATGTACGCCGATATGCAGGCAAAAGCGGCCGCAGAAGGTGGCGCCAGTAGTGCGGCAGGCCCCGGCCCCGGTGCAAGTGCCGGCGGCGGCGCCGAACCGGCGAAAGAAAAAGACATGGGCAACGTGGTTGATGCTGAATTTACCGAAGTGAAAGACAAAAAGTAAGTTCAATGCCGGGCAACAAAGGGGTGGGGCAGATGCCCGCCCCTTTGTTGCTTTCTCAAACCCGTTATTCCCTGCATTTCCAACCTGTGACCGCTCCATGGCAACCAAACGAGACTTCTACGAAATTCTGGGCATCAACCGCGATGCGTCCGAAGACGAGATTAAAAAAGCCTATCGAAAATTGGCGATGAAATACCATCCGGATCGCAACCCGGACAGCAAGGAATCAGAGGATAAATTTAAAGAGGCCAAAGAAGCCTATGAAATGTTGTCCGATGCGGAAAAGCGCCGGGCCTATGACGCATATGGACACGCCGGGGTCAACCCACAAGGTGGCCCGGGTGGGTTTGGTAATGACGCCGGCGGTTTTTCAGACGCGTTTGGCGATATTTTTGGCGAGATTTTTGGTGGTGGGCGGGGTCGTGGTGGCGGCGGTGCCCAGGTCTATCGCGGTTCCGATCTTCGTTACAACATGGAAATCACGCTCGAGCAGGCGGCACGCGGTACCGAAACCAAGATTCGTATTCCGGCGCTTGAAGCCTGCGAGGTTTGTGATGGCACCGGGGCAAAGCCCGGCACCAAGGCCAAGACCTGTCATACCTGCGCCGGTGTCGGCCAGGTGCGGATGCAGCAGGGATTTTTTTCGATCCAACAGACCTGCCCGACCTGTCACGGCACCGGCAAAGTCATTCCGGACCCGTGCAAGGCATGTGACGGTGTTGGCCGTGTCAAAAAGCATAAGACCCTGTCCGTCAAGATCCCCGCCGGCGTTGATGATGGTGATCGTATTCGTCTGACCGGTGAGGGCGAGGCCGGCGTCAATGGTGGTCCACCCGGTGATTTGTACGTGGTGGTTCAGCTCAAGGCGCACAGTGTGTTCCAGCGCGAGGGTGCCGATTTACATTGTGAGATGCCGATCAGCTTCACCATGGCTGCGCTTGGCGGCGAGATTCATATCCCGACACTTGACGGTGAAGCAAAAATCAAGATTCCGGCCGAGACCCAGTCGGGGCAGGTGTTTCGTTTGCGTGGCAAGGGTATCAAGCCGATTCGTCAGACCTCGTCCGGCGATCTGATGTGCCATGTGGTGGTTGAAACACCGGTGCGCCTGACTGACCGCCAGCGAGAATTGTTGCGTGAACTTGATGAGATCAATCAAAAGGACGGCGACAAACACAACCCACGTGCCAAGGGGTTCATGGACAAGGTGAAGGATTTTTTCGCCGGCTAGTCGAAATCCCCGTGAATTAAAAAGGCCGCAACCGCGGCCTTTTTTGTTGCCGCCCGCCGCAATCCACAACCATCGGCAGTCTGCCCGCAAATTAGCCGCCAGTTGGTGTATCGTAGTGCCAATGCATACCCCCTAAACATGCGTTACCTTTTGGAGGCCAGTGCCATGTCAGACGTTAGCCGTCGCACCAGAAAAAAATTGCCCGCGATACTCTTTGCTTTCGCGCTCTTGTCGGGCGGCGCATTTGCCCAGGGCGTCACTGCCGACACGATTTTGATCGGACAATCGGCCGCGTTGTCCGGACCCGCCGAGGCGCTGGGTAGGGAAATGAAAGCCGGCGCAGAGGCGTATTTCAATGCGCTCAATAAAGCCGGTGGTATCAACGGCCGCAAGATCAAACTGGTTTCGCTTGACGATGGTTACGAACCCGATCGCGCCAAGGCCAATACCGAGAAGTTGATCAACGACGAAAAGGTGTTGGCGCTGTTTGGTTATGTGGGAACGCCGACGTCGAACGCGTCGTTGCCGGTTTTCACCAAGGCAAAAGTGCCGTTTGTCGGTGCGTTCACCGGGGCACAATCACTTCGCGAACCATTCAACCGTTATATTTTTAATGTTCGTGCCAGTTATTTCGACGAGACCGAGGATATCGTGCGTCATCTGACATCGGTTGGTATCACCCGCATTGCGGTGTTTTACCAGAATGACGGTTATGGTCAGGCGGGTTTGGCTGGTGTTGAACGGGCGATGAAAAAACGCAATCTTGAAATAGTCGGCAAGGCAACGGTCGAACGAAACAGTGTTGATGTCGCCAATGCGGTAAACGTGTTGTCAAAGACAAACGCAACGGCAATCATTCAGATCAGCGCCTATAAGAGTTGCGCGGCATTTATCAAGGCGATGCAGGCGGGCAAATACCTTGTCCAATATTGGAATGTGAGTTTTGTCGGCTCAAAAGCGCTGGCCGCCGAGCTTGGCGAGGAAGGCCGCGGCGTGCAGATTTCACAGGTTGTTCCGTTTCCCTGGGCGGAGGAAGTGCCGATTGTGGCGGAGTATCAACAACGCATCGGCGGTGAGGCAAATTATTCATTTACGTCACTCGAAGGTTACATCGCCGCCAAGGTGCTGGCTGAAGGGATCCGTAAGGCCGGCAAAAATCTGACACGCGAATCGCTGGTGGATGCGCTGTCGAACATGGGCGCAACCGATTTTGGCGGCTTTCGTGTGCGTTACTCGCCCAACAATCACAACGGTTCAACCTTTGTCGACCTGACGATCTTGAGCAAGGGTGGCAAGTTCAAACGGTAAGTTTGTCCGTTTGACGATCCTTCGCCGAATGGGGGGCTGTTTTGCTGCATCAGATTCGCCCGATCAATCCGACAGATGATGCCGAGATCGAACTTGTCGCCATTCGCATGCGTGATACCCTGATCGAGGTCGAAGGTGAGGCAATCGGCATGTCGCTGCACGACCTCGATTGGTTGCGAGCGCGGGTGCGCTGGCACCTTGATCCGGCGCAAAGCACCGCAACGGTGCTGCTAGCGGAAGACGCGCGTGGACAGATCATTGGCCACACCATCGTGCGGGTTGAAACAGATGCGCACGCTGTTCGATCAGGGCTGTTCGCAACCACTTATGTCGTGCGCGAATCGAGGCGCCATGGTGTGGCGCACCAGTTGCTGGCTGCCGGCGAGCAGTGGATGGTGCATCAGCAATTGGTTGAAGCGGCAACATGGACTGGCGCAACAAATCACCCGCTGATCAATTTATATGGCCGGCATGGTTATTCGATTGTCGCGAAGCATATTCACGAGGTCACGAAAACGGGGATGGTCAAACTGGCCAGAACCATGGGCCGCGTTGTCATCTAGGACGTGCTGACATCCTGGCAGCACATTGTCAGCCACCGAGCAATTTGGCGCGTGCGGCCGATGCGGCGTTTTCACGCGCCGCGGATTCATGATCCCAGGTCGTGCTGACCCAGCCTTGTAAATGGTCAAGCGCGATCGACGTTAGTGCGGCGACATAGGCTTCGCTGTCGTTCGCCACCGGCAGGTAGTTGAAGGCCTTGCCGCCCGCGTGCAGGAAGGTTTCTTTTGCCTCCATGGCAATTTCCTCGAGTGTTTCCAGACAGTCACAGGCAAATCCGGGGCAAATCACGTCCACCCGTGCAACACCTTTTGCACCGAGTGCCTCGAGCGTTTTGTCGGTATAGGGTTGCAACCATTCCGCGCGGCCAAAACGCGACTGAAATGTCACCAGATAGTCGTCCTTCTGCAAACCGAGTTTTTCAGCGATCAACCGCGCTGATTTGTGTGACTCACAATGGTAGGGGTCACCCTTGTCGAGATGAAACTTTGGCACACCATGAAACGTCATCAACAGTTTGTCGGTGCGAAAATCCGGCCGGCCGATTTTTTGCCAATGGGCAGTGACATTTTTCGCGATGGCGTCGATAAACGCGGGATGGTCGTGGAAATTGCGCACAAAACGCAGGCCCGGCACATTGCGTTTTTTCATCATCACCCGCGCGACCTGGTCAAACGTCGAGGCGGTGGTGCTGGCCGCGTACTGCGGGTAAAGCGGCAGCACCAGAATGTTGGTGCAGTTTTCCGCCTTTAATTTGTCGATCCCCGCTTCGATGCCGGGGTTGCCATAACGCATGGCTGCAACCACCTTCAGCGGCGATTTGATTTGTTCACCCAAATAGCCACCCAGCATCTGCGCCTGCCGTTCGGTATAAACGCGCAACGGCGATCCCGCATCGGTCCAGATGGTTGCATATTTCGCCGCGCTTTTAGCCGGGCGCACATTGAGGATGACGCCGTTTAATATCAGCCACCAGATAGGGCGTGGAATCTCGACCACGCGGGTATCCGACAAAAATTCCTTGAGGTAGCGGCGTACGGCGGATTTGGTCGGTGCATCGGGTGTGCCGAGGTTCACCAGCAGGATGCCAGTCTTGGCCTGCGTGCCGTGGGTGAAGGGCGGTTCTTTGAGAAATGTCATTAAGAGTCTTTGATTGGCGGGCGTTTTCAGGCAAAAATGGCTGAAAACACCCGTAGAATGGCGTGTTTTAAATTGGCAGTGGATGATTGACGGCAGAAGCTTGCACGGTCAATGCGGGTTGTCGTTTACGTAATGTCATATCTGTCGGTATCGGGCAACTTTTTCTTAGTGTTGAGATAGCGCCGCAGACAATAGTTTTGCCGTCACATCCACAATCGGGATGACACGTTCGTAGGCCATGCGGGTCGGGCCGATGACGCCGACCGTGCCGACAATTTCGCCGTCAACTTCATACGGCGCCGACACCAGTGAAAATTCGTCAAGCGGCATGGTGTCGGATTCGCCGCCGATAAAAATTTTCACGCCGTCGGCGCGTTGCGATAAATCGAGTAGTTCAAACAATTGTGACTTGGCTTCAAACAAATTGAACAGCCGCTTGAGGCTCGACATGTTCGATGAAATATCGTTGACGTTGAGCAGATTGCGTTCGCCCGAAACCACCACGCCGGAAGCGTCCGATCCGCTGCCGCGTGCTTCCACCACCGCTGCCATCAGCGTTGAGATGTCGCGGTGCAATTCCGACAATTCATTTTTGACGCGGTCGTTCAGCAGGTCAAAATCGACGCCGGAATAATGCGCATTGATGTAATTCGCGGCCTCGATCAATTGCGACGGTGAGAACGGCTTCTCGGTGACCAAAATACGATTTTGTACGTCACCGTCGGTGGCAACAATGATCAGCAACACCCGCCGCTCCGACAGCGGCATGAATTCGACGTGTTTCAAGCCAACGCCGGCACGACGCGGCGTCATGACCACGCCGGCAAAATGTGTCAGCTCCGACAACAGGTTGGACGCCGCAATCACCACCTGGCGCGGATCATCCGGGCGGATATGCTCCTGTAGCTGTGTTTGATCAATCTGCTGGATCGGCTGGATGGTCAGCAGGGTATCAACAAAATAACGATAACCCTTCGGCGTCGGGACACGGCCGGCCGACGTATGCGGGCTGGCGATAAATCCCTGCTCTTCCAGATCGGCCATGACATTGCGAATCGACGCTGCCGACAGTTCCATGCCGGAAAACTTGGACAGCGTGCGCGAGCCGATCGGTTGCCCGTCGGCGATATGTCGCTCAACGAGAAATTTCAGCAGGGTCTGCGCGCGGTCGTTAATCATAGCGGTTCAATATACAGGCCTATTTTTACCATAGGTGGAGTGTGATTTAATCAACCATCATGTCAAAACCGCCAAAACCAACCAACCCGCCAAAACGGTTCAAAATTGTTTGCATTGTCGGCAAGCCCGACGGTGTGGGCGTTGAAAAGCCGCTCAACCAGTTGCACCAGTTTTTGCGCGAACGTGGCCTGACCGTGCGGATGGACCAGACGACGGCAACGTTGGCCGATACCCCGCCCGCGGCCTGCCTGCCGCTTGAAACCCTGTTTGACGGCGCTGATCTGGCCATTGCCCTTGGTGGCGATGGCACGTTGCTCGGTATCGCCCGTTTGGTGGCCGATAAAAACGTCCCGCTGGTTGGCATCAATCTGGGCACACTCGGGTTTTTGACCGATATTCCCGCTGAATCGATGCAGCCGATGCTGGCGGCGATGCTCGATGGTGAATACACCGAAGAGTCGCGTTTACTGCTTGACGCGGATATCACCCGCGATGGCAAGTCGATTTTTTCGACCGTCGCGTTAAACGACGTGGTGGTCAGCCGTGGTGCGATGGGCTCGATGATCGAATTTGCCGTCGAGGTCAACGGTGAATTTGTCTACAGCCTGCGTGCCGACGGCCTGATTGTGACCACGCCGACCGGTTCCACCGCCTATGCATTGTCCACCGGCGGGCCGATCCTGCATCCGAGCCTGCCGGCCATCGGGCTGGTGCCGATTTCACCGCACACGCTGTCCAACCGGCCGGTGGCCATTCCAAGTGATAGTGAGGTCCGTATCCGGTTGATGCGTGCCCACAACTCGCGGGTGAATTTTGACGTGCAATCATTTTTTGACCCGGAAACGGACGACGTTGTGACGGTGTGTGGTCATGACCATCCGTTAAAGCTGTTGCATCCGATCGGCCATTCCTACTATGCGATGCTGCGCAGCAAACTGCATTGGGCCGAACGAAATTCCTGATAAAACATTCAGAGCCGCAGATAAACGCCGATGAACGCAGATAAAGTCAAAGGCAATTACGCAACAGTATGGAATTCGTTTTTGATCTTATCGGCGTTCATCTGCGGCAAATAAATATCAACCACCACCACCATGCTCAGATCCCTCACCATCCGCGACTTTGTCATTGTTGACAGTCTGGAACTCGATTTTGACGCGGGCTTTACCGCGCTAACCGGTGAAACCGGTGCCGGCAAATCGATTCTGATTGATGCGCTGTCGCTGGCGCTTGGCGCACGCGCAGATGGCAATCCGGTCAGGGTCGGTCAAAACAAAGCCGAGATATCGGCGGAATTTGATTTGATCAACAACCAACCGGCGCGCCGCTGGCTGGTCGACAATGAACTCGCCGACGATGACAGCAATGTCTGTTTGTTTCGCCGCGTCATCGACGCCACCGGCCGCTCAAAGTCGTTCATCAACGGCACCAGTGTGACACTTTCGCAAATGCGCGATTTATCCGAGCGCTTGGTTGATATTCACGGCCAGCATGAACATCAAAGCCTGCTAAAACGTGACGCCCAGCTTAGCCTGCTCGACGATTTTGCAAACAACGAGGCGCTGCTTGGTGAAACCGCCGACAAACACGGTGCATGGTCACAGCTGAATAATATTCGTCTCGCCCGCGAAGCCAACGAAGCCGCCATCACAAGAGAATTTGAAGATCTTACCTGGCAGATTGGCGAGGTCGAAAAACTCAACTTCACAATGCCGCGCTGGGAGGAGACGTTGGCGGAGCAACGTCGTCTGGCCAATGCCGCCGGATTGATCGCCAGCACCGAGGCCGCCATTGATGGTCTGGCGGAGGCTGACAATGCGGCCATTTCGCAAATCGAGGATCTGGCCGCCGACCTGTTCAACGCGGCTGAAACCGACCCCGCGCTCAACGAGCCCCTCGAATTGATCAACAGTGCCGGTGTCGAACTGCGTGAAGCCGTAGCGGGTCTGCGCCACTATTTGCGCCGGCTTGATGTTGATCCGGCGCGCCTTGCCGAACTGGATCGTGACATCAGCGATGTGCAGGAAATTTCCCGCAAATTTCGTGTCGATCCGAGCCGGATGCCAGAATTTTTACAGCAAAAACGCGACCGGCTGGCCGCACTCGGCGGCGGTCAATCGCTGGACGATCTGATCGCCAAAGAGCGCGAAGCGGAAGCCGCTTATCTGGCAGCCGCCAAAAAACTCACCAAGTCACGGCAGAGCGCGGCCAAAAAATTCTCGGCGGAAGTCTCATCATCATTACAAACGCTGGCCATGCCGGGAGGCAGGTTTGCAATCGAATTTTCGCCGCGCGATGCGTCGGCCAGCGGGCTCGAAAGCTGTGAATTTCAGGTGGCGGCGTTTGAAGGGCAGACACTGGGTTCACTCGCCAAATTCGCCTCGGGTGGTGAATTGTCACGGGTCTCGCTCGCCATTCAGATGATGGCTTCGGCCAAAGGCGGCGTCACCACCATGATATTTGACGAAGTTGATGCCGGCATTGGCGGCCGTGTGGCGGAAGTGGTGGGACGGCTATTGCGCGCACTTGGGGGCAAAGAGGAAAATACCCATCAGGTGCTGGCGGTGACCCATTTGCCGCAAGTCGCCGCGTGTGCGGTCAATCAACTGCAGGTCACCAAAAAGGCAATCGACGGTATTGTCACCACCTCGATCATGACGCTGAATAAAAAAGCCCGGGTTGACGAAATCGCGCGCATGTTGGGCGGCATCACCATCACTGCGGCGACCAAAAAGGCGGCCGAGGAAATGCTCGCCATGGCGTCAGTCCAGCCGTCGTCAAAATCGTAGACGGGGTTCCGCCGTCACCACCGTCGTCATCGCGTCGGTCGACTCGCCGGGCGGATCTGAGCCAGCACCCCGAATGGCAAAAGCCGCCAGCGGGTGCGCGCTTGCAGGCAAAAGTGCCCTAATCGCCGCGTGGTTATTGCACCTTGAATCGACCATATGGCCGGATGTGGTGTGGCGCTTGCCTCGACCCGGCCAATTCAAGTTTTAGCCGTTCAGGCCGTTAAGCATACATGGCGCGTTTTTATCGTGCCGCGCTGATGCCGGTTGCATCGGCCACATCCACCCACTCTGAACAGGACAACGCCATGAAACAAGCCAAATTCCTTTTCCACAAAATGGCTGCGCTGGCAGGGCTGCTGGTTGCCACCACAATGGCCGGTGCGGAACCACCGCAGGCAGACAAGACACGTAAAGGCGCTTCGTTCCCGGGTGAAAAAGTCGATAGCGGACTTGGTGAACTGCCGCATTATCGCGACTGGAAACACACTTACACGCCCGCAAAAGCGGCGTCGCAACAGATTGCGATAAAAATCCCCGGCGAGAAACTCGACAGCGGACTGGGTGATGTACCCGTTTATCGCAAGCCACAAACGGCATTGGTCAGCACCAAGCCGGTGGCCGTAACCATCGCGACACGCTAAGCAAGACCTGCATGACCGGTGGGCTTGCGGGACCAACGCGGGGCGACATTTTTGCCGTGCGACATAGTGTGCAAAATGCCGTGCGAAATAGTGTGCAAGATGCCGTGAAAAATGCCGCTGGTGCCGGCGCGTTGGTTGTACATATTTTGGTACCGGTCTGTTAAAAGTCGGTATATCCTGTGGCGGTTCCCCAAACCGATCAGGCGTAAAAAATGCGTTGTCGATTTCAGCTGGCTGTTTTTTTCGCGACACTTTTTTGTGCGCAGGCCGGCGCCGCCTGGCTCGAAACCGGCGGCACTATTGAAAGCCGGCCGGGTGTCAAGCAACCCTACGTGCTGAGCATTGTTGTGGATGCCGGGAAACGCGCCGCCAATCCCGATGACGTGAAACATATCCTACTGCTGTTGACCGGTGCGGCGGGCACCATTCCGGCGGCAGTTGAGGGCATCAAAACACAACGGCCGGAACGGCTTGCGTTGCGCGGTTTTTTTGCCGAAAAACTGGGTGTGGTGGTGGCGGTGGGTGCGCCCAGCGATCATGCGCAGGGAATTTCGAGCGAATGGCGGGAAGGCCGGGATCACGTTACGGATGTGCGTGCGGTCATGGAGGTGGTCATGCGGCGCTACCCCGTGGCGCGGGTGACCGTGCTTGGCTTCAGCAATGGTTGCCGTTCCGCGAGCAACATCAGCGCCGCGGAGAGTGGGCGCTGGGGTGCCCGCCTGCAAGGGGTGGCGTTGTTATCGTGCGCCGGTGCGGTGCTTGATGCGCCACGAATGAAGGCCTTGTCAAAAATCCCGGTGCTGGTGGTTCACCATCGTGACGATACCTGTTTGCCGTACGCCGACGTGAAAGACATCGGGCGGCGCTATGAATTTGTCACGATTGACGGCCCGTCCCGTCCTGTTGAGACGATTGCAGACTGCGGCAGCAACAGCGCCCACCAGTTTAGCGGCAGCGAGGCAAGGGCCTATCAGGCGGTTGCCGACTGGGTGTTGTCCCCGCCGGCCACGCCGTCCAGATAAGTCTTGCTTGCGACAACCGCGCGCCGCCTAGGCGCTGATGCCGATTTGTGCGGTTTCGGCATGCTGCCGATGCCGAACAAGCGTCGCTCTTTTGCCTGCCGCACGTTTGTTGGCGTACATTGCCTTGTCGGCTTCGGCCAACATGCAACCGATTGAAACGTGCCGGTCAACGTTGTAATCGACCTGGCCGACACTGAATTCAATATTGTAGCCGCGAGGCTCGGTTTCGCCTGCCTCGAACAATGCCTGCTGCAGACGGTCGACAATTTCGTCGGCGCAAAAGCCGTTCAGTCCGGTCAATAACGCGACAAATTCGTCTCCACCCAGGCGGCCAACAACATCACTCTCACGCAGCTGCATGCGCAACACATCGGCGAACGTTTTTAGCGCCACGTCACCCTCGGCGTGGCCATAGTGGTCGTTGATTTGTTTGAATTTATTCAGGTCAAAAAACAGCAAGGAGGCCGGTACGTCGATGCGCTTACAGGTGTTGAGTGAGTGTTGCGCCAACGATTCAAAACCGCGGCGGTTGGATAACATGGTCAATTCGTCCATGGTCGCCTGTTGCACGGCGGACAATTCCTGTTCAACCATTCTGGCCAGATCTTGCAGCAGACCGCACTCTTCATCGTCGAGTAAACGCGGGACGGCATCGATCAAACACAGGGTGCCAATTTTGTATCCGCCGGTAATGCGCAGCGGGCAACCGGCATAAAAGCGAATGTGCGGCGCGCCCACCACCAAGGGATTGTCGCGAAAGCGTTCGTCGCAACGGGCATCTTCAATCTGCATGATGCCGTTATTGAGAATGGCGTGGCCACAAAACGAGACATCTCGCGGTGTACCGGTTGCAGCCAGGCCGACACAGGACTTGAACCATTGGCGATTTGCGTCAACCAGGCTGACCACGGCGATCGGCACGCCAAACAGCCG
>JANPDI010000057.1:0-7244 GCA_031431435.1 Burkholderiales bacterium | reverse complement strand
CGACCAATCGCACGATAACCGATATCGCTGCGAAATTGCATACCGCTAAAACGGATCGGTTCCAACATTTCATACGCGCGGCGTTGCGCAATTTTGACGGTGTCGCCCAATGCCGTGACACACAATACCCGTCCGCCATTGGTGACGACCGCGCCGTCTGTTTCGGCTGTGCCGGCATGGAAAACCCGTGCATCGTCTGTTGCGCGCGGAATACCGGTAATCACGTCACCTTTGGTCGGTGTGTCGGGGTAATTTGCCGCCGCCATCACCACCCCGAGCGCCGCGCGGCGATCCCACTCAGCGTCGGTGACATCAAGTTTGCCGGCAATCGCCGCCTCAACCAGGCTGAGAAAGTCGGTCTTTAATCGCATCATGATTGGTTGGGTTTCCGGGTCGCCCATGCGCGCATTAAATTCAACCACGCGGGGCTTGCCGGCATTTTCACCCGCCGTCTCGATCATCAAGCCGGCGTAGAGGAATCCGCTGAATGGCATACCCTCGGCAGCCATGCCTTTGAGTGTCGGGTTGATCACTTCGCGCATCACCCGCGCATGAATTTCCGGTGTCACCACCGGGGCGGGTGAATAAGCCCCCATGCCACCGGTGTTGGGGCCCTCATCGTGATCAAAGATGCGTTTGTGATCCTGGCTCGACGCAAACGGCAAAGCGCTTTTGCCATCACAAAGGCAAATGAAACTCGCCTCCTCACCTTCCATAAATTCTTCGATGACGACGCGCCCGCCATTGTTGTTGCCGTGCCCATCGCCGAGCATCATGTTCAGTGCATCAATCGCGTCGCCATAGGTCATGGCAACCACCACACCCTTGCCGGCGGCAAGACCGTCGGCCTTGATGACGATCGGCGCACCCTGTTGCTCAACGTAAAGTTTGGCCTCGGTGAGGTCGGTAAAGGTGGCATAGGCGGAGGTCGGAATAGCGTGACGCACCATAAACTGCTTGGCGAAGTCCTTGGAAGATTCCAGTTGTGCGGCCGCACGTGTCGGGCCAAAAATTTTCAAACCCGCCGCCTGGAATTGGTCAACAATTCCCGCCGCGAGCGGTGCCTCCGGCCCCACCACCGTCAGATGGACCGCTTCCTGTTTGGCGAATGCAATCAGTTCATCAATATCAGTGATGTTGATATTGACCACACCATCTTCATGCGCCGTGCCGGCGTTGCCGGGCGCAACATACACACGCGAGACATTTTTGTTTTGCGCGAGTCGCCATGCAAGTGCGTGTTCGCGACCGCCGGACCCGATGACCAAAAGCTTCATGTCAGACTTTCAGATGTTCTGTGAAGGTGATGCCTGCGCGAATTTAGTGCCGGAAATGGCGCATCCCCGTTACCACCATCGCCACATTGCGTTCGTTGGCCGCGGCGATCACTTCTTCATCGCGCATCGAGCCACCCGGTTGAATCACTGCCGTTGCACCCGCATCGGCGATCACATCGAGTCCATCCCGAAACGGGAAAAAAGCATCACTCGCGGCGACCGAACCGGTGAGTTGCAGACCGGCGTGTTTGGCCTTGATGGCGGCGATTTTGGTCGAATCAATGCGGCTCATCTGACCGGCGCCCACACCGAGTGTCATGCCGTAACGGCAAAAGACAATGGCGTTTGATTTCACGAACTTGGCCACACGGAATGCAAAGATCAGATCATTCATTTCGGCTTCGGTCGGTTTGCGTCGTGTCACAACCTTCAGATGCGCGACATCAAAATTATCGGTGGTTTGTACCAACAGTCCGCCACCGACCCGTTTCATGTCGAATTTATTGGCGGCCTTTGCCATCGGAATTTCGATCACACGTACATTTTGTTTGGCGGCAAAAACGTCCATCGCCTGTTTGGTGAAGGCGGGTGCGATCACCACCTCGACAAATTGTTTGGCCACGGCAGCGGCTGTTGCGCCGTCAACCTCGCGATTGAATGCAATGATGCCGCCAAACGCCGAGGTCGGATCGGTTTCCAACGCGCGTAAATAGGCGGTGAGGGTGTTGTCGGCAATCGCCACGCCACAGGGATTGGCATGCTTAACGATCACACAAGCGGTGACATCAAAAGAACGACAACACTCCCACGCCGCATCTGCATCGGCGATATTGTTGTACGACAGTTCCTTGCCCTGTCGTTGCCGGTAATTTGCCAGTGTGCCGGCCGCCGGATTCTTTTCGACGTAAAACGCCGCGTCTTGATGCGGGTTTTCACCGTAACGCATACCCTGCGCATGCGTATAGCTGAGGTTCAACTGCTGTGGAAATGTTTGTGGTTTGCCGTTTGCATCGAGCGACGTCAAATAGTTGGCAATCATGCCGTCATATTCGGCAGTGTGACTGAAGGCCTTTTTTGCCAGCGCAAAGCGGGTTGCGGCACTGACAGCGCCACGGTTGGATTGCATCTCGCTGGTTACCTTTTGGTAGTCGGCGGCGTCGGTGACAATTGTCACAAACGCATGATTTTTCGCCGATGACCGCACCATGGCCGGGCCGCCAATGTCGATATTTTCAATCGCCTCATCCAGCGTGACATTGGCTCTGGCGATTGTTGCCGCAAACGGGTAAAGATTGACCACCACCATATCAATCGGCGGTATGTCGTGTTGATGCATCGCGTTAACATGCTGCGCCAGATCGCGCCGCGCCAGAATGCCGCCGTGTACCTTCGGGTGCAGCGTCTTGACCCGCCCATCCATCATTTCGGGAAAGCCGGTGTAGTCGCCGACTTCGATGACGTTGATGCCGTTCTCGGCAAGCAGTTTTGCCGTACCACCGGTCGACAAAATCTCAACGCCTTGCGACGACAAGTAAGCGGCAAATGGCACGATACCCGTTTTGTCAGAGACGCTGATGAGTGCGCGTTTGATGGAAATCATTGGATGGTGGGATGATGAAGGGTGAATGCGATTTGTCAGGTGGACTGGTACGGAACCGCATTGGAGCAGCGTCGATCAAGACAACGTTCTGTTCCCGTCGCCGCCGACCGGCACCTTTCGGCGGGGTTGGCGGGCCACAGGCCGATGTTGCTGGCCGATGCTACCAGCTAGGCGATACCATGCTGACTGAGTTTTTTTCGCAACGTGTTGCGGTTTAGGCCGAGTAGGTCGGCCGCACGCGTTTGATTGCCGCGCGCCTGGTGCATCACGACCTCGAGCAGCGGGCGCTCGATATTGGCGACCACCATGTCATAAATGTCGGTCGCATTTTCACCATCCAAATCCTTGAAATACTGCTTCATCATCTTGCGAACACATGCCGATAGCTCGCTGTCACTTTCACCTTCGAGGGTGTGGCCCCTGGTTTCTCTGGTCATTCTTTTCTCTTGATTGCCTTTTATTATTTCTACGCTGCCGACTGCAATTGGTCGACAGTGTTCCCCGAAAAGCGGCTGATGTGTTTGCCGCTTGCATTTTTTATATTATCGCCGAAAGCGAAGAATACATGACCTTCGGCTTCCAATGTTTTGAGAAACATCAATGCCGATGCGAGCTGTGCATCGGCGTTCTCGAGCCGGTTCATTTCTTGACGGAAAATTTCCGCGCCGGGCGCGGTCGCCAAATACCAGCCGATATGTTTGCGTGCAATGCGATGCCCCTTGGCGGCGCCGTAAAACGAATACAGATTTTGCAAATGTTCGGTGGCGATATCGCGCACTTCGCGAATCGTCGGCGGCGCCAGATGGGTGCCGGTTTTGAGGAACCAGGAAATTTCCCGGAAAATCCACGGGCAGCCCTGCGCGGCGCGACCGATCATCAGTGCATCCGCGCCGGTCTTGGCCAATACCTCGCGGGCTTTTTCCGGCGAATCAATGTCGCCGTTTGCAACCACCGGAATATCGACGGATTCTTTCACGGCGCGGATGGTTTCATACTCGGCGTCGCCATTGTAGAGATCAGCACGGGTGCGACCGTGGATGGCGAGTGAGCGGATGCCGTTCTCTTCGGCGATACGCGCAATCGTCAGGGCGTTTTTGTGATCACGATCCCAGCCGGTGCGAATTTTCAACGTTACCGGCACATTGACCGCGTTGACCACTGCGGCAATGATACGGGCGACCAATGGTTCGTCCTGCAAAAGCGCCGAACCGGCATAAACATTGCAGACCTTTTTGGCCGGACAGCCCATGTTGATGTCAATAATCTGTGCGCCGCGATCAACATTGTGACGCGCGGCCTCGGCCATCATTCCCGGTGCGGCGCCGGCAATTTGTACCACGATCGGGTCAACCTCTCCGGTGTGGTCGCCACGACGAATGGATTTTTCGGTAGACCACAATGCGCTGTTTGACGCCACCATTTCCGAGACGGCCATGCCCGCACCAAGGCGCTTGCACAATTGGCGGAACGGGCGATCCGTGACGCCGGCCATCGGCGCGCAGATCAAATTATTCTTCAGGGTAATGGCGCCGATTTGCACGAGGTTGTCCGGACTGCGCGCGTAATAAAACGCGGGAGGGCTATTCTACCGTTGCTTAAGTTTTAAGCAAACCACATTTTGTATTTCAGCAACAAGCCCACGTAAGCAGTTGATTTTTTGGATTGTCTCGGTTTAGCGACAGGTGCTAATTCGCCGCACCAAAACCGCCCCCGCCGGGGGTCTCAAGCACAAACATGTCGCCGGCGCCGACATCGATTTCGTCCGAGTAGGAGAGCGCCACGTTGGTACCATCCGATCGTTCGACCCAATTGGCACCACATTGCCCCGGTCCTCCGCCTTGCAATCCAAACGGCGGTACCAGACGATGCCCGGCAAGAATCGCGGCCGTCATTGGTTCGAGAAAACGAATTTTCCGTAGCGCACCATTTCCGCCGCGATGGTGTCCGTTGCCGCCGGATCCCTTACGTATCGCATGTTGTTCGACGCGCACCGGAAATCGAAACTCCAGCACTTCCGGGTCGGTCAACCGGGAATTGGTCATGTGTGCCTGTACGGCATCGCAACCATTAAACGTGGGGCCTGCGCCGGTACCGCCGGAGACCGTTTCGTAATACTGATATTCGGCATTGCCAAAGGTGAAGTTGTTCATTGTGCCGCCGCTGGCGGCCATTACGCCCAGTGCACCAATCAGCGCGTCGGTAATGCATTGTGAGGTTTCGACGTTGCCGGCAACCGTCGCCGCCGGTGGCGAGGGATTGAGCATCGAACCGACGGGAATGATAATCGTCAATGGTTTCAGGCAGCCCGCGTTGAGCGGAATATCGCTGTCGACCAACATGCGGAAAACGTACAGCACCGCGGCGGTGACGACCGCGGAAGGCGCGTTGAAGTTGGATTCAAGTTGCGCCGAGGTGCCGGTAAAGTCGATTGTCGCGCTGCGCCTGTCCGGTCCGATCACAACACTTACGCAGATCACCGCACCGTTGTCCATTGCGTAGGAAAACCGGCCGTCATGCAGCTTGCCGATCACCCGCCGCACACACTCCTCGGCGTTGTCCTGCACATGCCGCATGTAGGCGTGCACGCTGTCGAGACCAAAGTGCGCAACCATTCGGTGTAATTCCTGCACCCCTTTTTCGTTGGCGGCAATTTGGGCGCGAAGGTCGGCGATGTTCTGATCGATATTGCGCGCCGGATGGGTGGCACCTGCCAGAATTGCGCGCATTTCTGTTTCACGCATGACGCCGTTCTCGACCAGCAGCACGTTATCGAGCAACACGCCTTCATCATCGATGGTTTTGGAAAAGGGTGGCATCGAACCCGGGGTAATACCGCCAATATCGGCGTGATGACCGCGTGAGCCGACAAAAAACGCCGGGGTGCCACGGTCGTGTTCCAGAAAAACCGGGGTTACCACCGTCACGTCAGGCAGGTGGGTACCGCCGTTGTACGGGTCATTCAGGACAAACACGTCACCGGGTTTCATCCGGCCGCGATTTTTCTGCACCACGGTTCGGATGGAGTCACCCATCGAGCCCAAATGCACCGGCATGTGCGGCGCGTTGGCAATGAGATTGCCGTCGGCATCAAACAATGCACAGGAGAAATCAAGCCGCTCCTTGATATTCACCGAATACGCGGTTTGTTGTAAGCGCAATCCCATTTGTTCGGCAATCGACATAAACAGGTTGTTGAACAATTCCAGCATGACCGGGTCGACCGCGGTGCCGATGGCGTGTTGCGCCCGGCGTGCGACGATACGTGTCAGCACCAGATGGTTTTGTGGTGTGACACGCGCCTGCCAGCCGGGTTCGACCACCGTTGTGGCGTTTTGCTCGGTAATAATCGCCGGGCCGGCGATGGTCTGATCGGCCGCCAATGCATCCCGTTGGTAGATTGGCGTTGCGTAGGCGACACCGTCATTGATCATGCTGTTGGTCGCCAGCGGTGATGCGTCGGCGGATGGTTGCGCGGTGTCCATTTCGACGTGTGGTTGGCCGCTGCCGGTGGCCTCAATCGAAACCGACTCAACAATCAACGCCCGCCCCGGCATCAGGAAACTGAATCGTTGTTTGTATTGCGTCTCGAACGCGGCACGCATGGTTTGAATATCGGCAAATTCGACGCCGAGGGCAGAGTCGGTGCCGGCATACTTTAATTGAACGCGTCGGCGGATGGTCAGCGCCGCCGGGTCGATACCCTGGGCCAATACTTCTTTGCCGGCGGCGTTGGCCAGTTCATCCAGCGTTGCGTGCAAGGTTGGCAATACGGTTTCATCAAGTGCGATCTCAAGCGCCCGCTCGCGCATGGCAACAATATCCGCCAGCCCCATGCCGTACGCCGACAGCACGCCGGCAAACGGGTGCACAAAAACGCGGGTAATGCCGAGTTCATCCGCCACCAGACACGCGTGCTGACCGCCGGCCCCGCCGAAACACTGCAGGGTGTAGCCGGTCACATCGTGGCCACGTTGAACGGAGATGAACTTGATCGCGTTGGCCATATTGGCGACGGCGATTTTGAGAAACCCTTCGGCTACCTGTTCTGGTGTTTGCCGACTGTCGCCGGTACCGGTCGCAAGATTGATTTCATCTGCAAGGGCCAAAAACTTCTGCCGCACAATGTTGTCATCCAGCGCTTGATCGGCGTCGGGCCCAAACAGGCGCGGAAAATATTGCGGCTGAATTTTGCCAAGCATGACGTTGCAATCAGTGACCGTCAGCGGTCCACCGCGCCGGTAACACGCCGGGCCGGGATTTGCGCCGGCACTATCCGGCCCGACGCGGTAACGTTGTCCGTCAAAGTGCAATATCGAACCACCACCGGCGGCAATGGTATGAATCGACATCATCGGCGCGCGCATGCG
>JANPDI010000056.1:0-23784 GCA_031431435.1 Burkholderiales bacterium | reverse complement strand
CAACGAGAGAGGATCAACGATGCAATTTCATATCTTTCAAGATGCACGATTCGAGTGGCGCTGGCAACTTTCCAACGATGAGGGCAAAAAGGTCGCCGATTCGGGTGAAGGTTATCGTGAGAAAGATGACTGCCTTGAGTCAATCGCACAAACACAATGCTGTGATGATGCGCTGGTGCTCGAAAATGTCACGAGTCTGATGGATACCGAAATGCTGCAAATGCCCGGCCTGTTCCACAAACACTGAGCGTCAAGAAAATAGCAACCCGCAACAAAAATCGCCCCCTCGTCAGTGCAAGTTGAGGGGGCGAAATACTTCCAAACAAAACACCCATAACCGAACGCAACAAGAAAAACCGGAGCCACACATGTCACTGACTTGGGACGATACCCCTTCCGCCATCCCCGCACCGCCGATGCCATCCGCCCGCGTGATGCCACGCCTGCAGGAAGTGCAGGCAAGTGCCGCCAACGGCAATTTTGCCAATGCCGCACGGCCGATGCTCGACGACAAGCCGAATGCGCCCCCAAGCAACGATATCAACCCCGCCATCGATGCCCGTTTTGCGCGTGTCCGCGCCGAAGAAAAACGCGTCATCAACGGCAAGTCCGACGTCAATCAACTGGTCCCGTTCAAATACAAATGGGCGTGGGACAAATATCTTTCCGGCTGCGCCAATCACTGGATGCCGCAAGAAGTGAACATGACGCGCGACATTGCGACATGGAAAGACCCCAACGGCCTGACCGACGACGAGCGCCTGATCGTCAAGCGTAACCTGGGGTTCTTTGTCACGGCGGACTCACTCGCCGCCAACAACATTGTGCTCGGCACCTACCGCCACATCACCGCGCCCGAGTGCCGCCAGTATTTGCTGCGTCAGGCGTTTGAAGAAGCAATCCATACCCACGCCTACCAATACATTACCGAGTCGCTTGGTCTCGATGTAGCGGAAATTTTTAACGCCTACAACGAAATTAAATGTATCCGTGACAAAGACCGGTTCCTGATTCCGTTTATCGATATTCTGTCGGATCCAAATTTCAAGACAGGCACGTTTGAAAACGATCAGGCGTTGTTGAAATCACTGATTGTGTTCAGTTGCATCATGGAAGGCCTGTTCTTCTACGTCGGTTTTGTGCAAATCCTGTCACTCGGCCGTCAAAACAAAATGACAGGTGCGGCGGAACAATATCAATACATCCTGCGTGACGAATCAATGCACTGCAGCTTCGGTATTGATCTGGTCAACACCGTCAAACTCGAAAACCCGCAGCTCTGGACCAACGAATTCAAAGCTGAAATCGAAGCCATTTTCCGCAAAGGCGTTGAACTCGAATACGCCTACGCCGAAGACACCATGCCACGCGGCGTGCTGGGCCTGAATGCGCCGATGTTCAAAGAGTATTTGCGTTTTGTCGCCAACCGTCGTGCGCAGCAGATTGGCCTCGATGTGTTGTATCCGGGAGCGACCAACCCGTTTCCGTGGATGTCGGAGTTGATTGACTTGAAGAAAGAGAAAAATTTCTTTGAGACGCGTGTGATTGAGTATCAGACGGGTGGGGCGTTGAACTGGGAGTGAAGTAAGTACGTTTTCAGGGGTTTGAATGAGTTCCTTCGCACTTCATCAATTTGCTCCCGTTCGGTCTTACGACGACCTGTCTAAACAACCCGGTCATATCGTCCGGTTTTCGCCTGTGGACGACAAAGTTGTAGCGGTGCTTTACCACTACAACTTTAATATCGCATGCCAGTGTGGGATACAAGGGTGTGGCAAGTGGCATAACGACGGGTACGTGGTTCAGCTTGAGAGCCACCTGATTAGCCAAATTGGCAACACATGTTGGGCCACGAAGTTCAAAGAAATCGGTGAAATTGTTAACCGATATACAGAAGAGCAGGAGCGACCACGTTTGGTAGATGCTCTAAAGCGGCACAAAGCCGCCGCCGTTTCACATCGTAATTTTGTGGAAGCGATAAGACTAGAGCTTTCGACGCTTGCGGCAAAGAAAGCCAGCTTCCGAACCCAGTATCCAAGACTTTATGCGGAGCTAAAAGATCGCTCCGATCTTGGGGGGCGCTACGCCGTCACGAAAGTAGTCGAGGAAATTAAGGACTATGCAAAAGCGAAGTCCGAGCACCTTCTGCGAGCCGAAGATTTTAAGTACCGAGAGGAGGTTCTCGGATCAGTGCGCGGTTGTGAATTTCTAAAGGTTTCGGTGCTTCCGCTACTTTCGCTTGCTCAACAGAAAATTGAACTCGTAGAGAAGGCGAATCTTGTCGATATCAGCTTCTCGCGACTGCATTCAGCAACAATGGATGGCGCAGAAATCGATGAGATCTTGGCGCAAGTACAGGCTCTTTTGCATGCAGGGACTCAATTATTTTCAATGGAGTCTACAGAGGTAATTCGGCTTATCCAGCCATCGGAGGCAGTGCGCTCTGAAGCCCGAAAGTTTGACCCGGCCTTACTGGATTCGAGCATGCCGAGATCGCAACTCCCCACACCACGGAAACTGACGCGAGCTGAGAGACGCCGAGGATTGATCTCCGCTCGAGGTTAAATCAAAGAGGGGGGAGTCTATGGGGCCAGGGTCGATTTAATCTCAAACTCAACCATCCACAAGCACTTCCAGCCATTTTTGGCTGAAAACGCTCGCCAATAGACGACTTTAATGTTTCAATTTACCACTAGTTAACTATACGGACATACAGTATATTTGAATTGCCGCCCGACTCGGGTGTGTATGCAATCTCTCCGCAGAAAGTCGCTGATGCCCACATCCTCCAAAACGTTTTATGAATTTTTCGCCGGCGGTGGTATGGCGCGGGCAGGGCTGGGCTCATCGTGGCAATGTTTGTTTGCCAACGACTTTTCAGAAAAGAAGGCCGCAGCCTACCGGACCAATTGGGGTGACGATGATTTGGTGGTTGAAGACGTTTACCAACTCACCACCAAAAATCTTCCTGGTCATGCTGATTTGGCTTGGGGATCGTTTCCGTGCCAAGACCTCTCATTGGCAGGTGCGGGTGCCGGTCTTGATGGTGAGCGCTCAGGGAGCTTCTGGGGCTTCTGGAAGTTGGTGCAGCGGCTGAATAAACAAAATCGCAAACCGCATATCGTGGTTCTTGAAAATGTTTACGGCGCGCTGACCTCGCACGGCGGCGAAGACTTTGAAACCATTGTCCGCGCGGTGGCAGGCGAGGGCTACCGGGTCGGTGCCATGGTGATTGACGCGGTGCATTTTGTCCCGCAATCCCGCCCACGTTTGTTCATCATTGGTGTTGATGCCGCAGCAGAATTGCCGAGCGCAATCACTGGGCAAGAGTCGAACACCCCAAATCCATTGTGGCATCCGACCGCGCTGATTGAGGCGTTTCACCGCCTGCCTGCAAAAGCGAAGCAGGCGTGGCAGTGGTGGAATTTGCCAGCGCCAAAAGCGCGAAAGACCACGCTGACGGATGTCGTTGAACGTGACCCGCAAGGGGTGGCGTGGCATACCGCTGATGAGACGGCGCACATTCTTGAAATGATGACGCCGCTAAATCGCAACAAGATTATGGCGGCGCAGCAAGCGGCAAAATATTCAAACCAGCAGCAAGTCGGTGCGATTTATCGGCGTACACGCGAGGGCGTGCAACGTGCTGAAGTGCGCTTTGATGGTATCTCAGGTTGTTTGCGCACGCCGACAGGTGGCTCAAGCAGGCAAACCTTGGTGATTATCGACGGCAAGCATGTTCGCACTCGTCTGCTTTCGCCACGCGAAGCGGCCCGCTTGATGGGCCTGGATGATTCGTATGTTCTGCCCGCGCGCTACAACGACGCTTATCATCTGGCCGGCGACGGTGTTGTTGTGCCGGTGGTGGCGCATCTTGCGCAGTATCTGCTAACGCCGATTGTCGAGGCGCGTGTGCATTCTGTTGATCACGCAACAGTCTCGGCCGCCGCATGACGACTAAGAAGCCGAAGCCGAAATTGGCAGCCAAAGTAGCAAGCAAAATAAGCGCTCGCGTTGTATCGCCTTCGCCGGGTATCAAGGATGGCATTGCTGAACTGCCGTTTGAAGTCGAAGAGCTCAATCGCGAGTTAGTCGCATTTTTGTCGACGACATTTTCGGTGCCGGGCGCGAGGAGCACCAAGGGTAATCGTCTCGGTTCGCTCAATTGGGGTGTCTACGCGTTTTTTGATTACGACGGCGAGCCGATTTATGTCGGCCAGACCAAAGAGAAAATCGGCACCCGCATTCGACGACACTTATCAGGTCGACGCACTGATGCTGTGGCCAAGAGCATTCTCGACCCATACGAGGTCTGCAAAGTTCGCGTGTATCCATTGCCGCAGTTTCAACAAAAGAAGGCGTCTGATCGGCTGGCAATTGCGCACCTCAACGCGCTTGAACATGCGGTATTCCACACGCTGCTGGCGGAATCGCGCTTCAAAGCTGTGCTGAATGAAAAGATGCCGCCAGCGCCAACGCTGACAGTTGAAGTCCCGGAATTTGTTGAGCGGCAAGTTGCCTCGGCAAAAGTGATGGCATTGCGTGACCATCCGGACATGCGCATTGCGCGACGTGCCCAAACACTCGCTGCACTGGCAAAGGGCATCAGCGAGCGCAAGGTCGGGCTTGGCATTCGACGAACGTTGCTTACACAAGCAAAACGGCTGCAATGGCTGGCGGAACGCCGACTTGATCGGGCACCGGCAATCAAAGACGACGACAGTGATGACGACTGATTCTGTTGTTTTAGCGGAATTTACTGAATGCTCAGTTGTTCTGAACAAACTTCCCGGACCGACCGGTAGCGCGACCTGGAAGGCCTCGGATTTGATTGTTTTCGAATGCCTGAAGCCTTGGCACAAACTGAACCGTTCTCGCCCAAGTTAGCCGTGTTTGCCCTTCACTGCACAAAAAAGGTTTTGGACCGTATACCAGGTTCAGTCGAGGAGCCCGAGGCGTGTACAACCACGCTCGGCAACTGGTATGTCAATATTCTGTTCTCACGACCCCAGGTCTTGTTGTTGGTCAGTGAGCAGACGTTACTCCCAGTCGTCATCGGTGCCGCAACGCTTAAATCAATGGTGCCGCGATTTGCCGAGCAACTTGCATTCGTGCTGCATGATCTGGGTGTCCCCAAAGAGGATATTATTTCCGAGCTGCGGGAAATGATGGATTTTCGGATATGCAAAACGCAGAGTCGAAAACTCCTTGGGCATGTCAATGATTATATGTACCACTTGGAAAGTGCATTAGTAGACGATCGCCTGCCTACGTTTGAGCACATTTCGCTACGACTGGCTGAGACACCTATCAACTCGCATGGGTTTCGCAACGCGGCTGAAATGACCAGGGAAAGGTTTTGCCGCTAGTGGTGGCATTGTTTGGAATGTTGAAATATTTTATTGATTTGAAAATAGTGCAGGGGCGGCAATGACCAAGGCAGGCGGCCGTTGACGTGATTCGCATCAAACACACGCCGTTTCTGCAAGATTAAAAGCGGCGTTAAACTAGCGCCTCGCCAGATCGACCCATCCATCCCCGCCAAAATACCATCATGACCGACGCAACCGAACCAACCACAGCAACACCACCGCCACTCCCCGACCGCCTTTCCGCCGATCCGCGCAGCCCGTATCATGTCGCCGCACTGTTTGAGCAGAACGTCGGCATCCGGGTCAATGGCCGCGAGCGGTTTGATGTCGAGGAATATTGTATCAGCGAGGGCTGGGTGAAGGTACCTGCCGGCAAGGCGGTCGACCGCAAAGGTAACCCGTTGTTGATCAAGCTATCCGGCACGGTCGAAGCGTTTTACCGCTAACGTTTTATCGCTAACATTAGGCACGGCACCGGCTCCGCACAATCGATGTCACGCGCGTTAGCGTGGTGATCCCGTCGCACGCCGACGTCGTTACCCGTCCGGCTATTTCGATTTGACCCACGCCTTGGTGTCCATGTTGTAACTGAGCATGGCCGACTGCGCACCGGTGCCGCCAAACTGCGGGCAGCGAATCGTCAGCACGTTGTCGCCAGTCATGTATTCTGACGCGTCAAATTGCAATCGTTTTAAATCGGTGTTGATGCGTTTGGATTGGCCATTAACCAACAACGTGTAGTTGATATCTTTTGCCATGGGCAGGTCCCCGGTTGTGCCGTGCGCGATTGCCGACATTCCAAGCGTATCTTGACAGGTAAGGTGGTGACGCATTCTTAATTGTGAAACGCGACTATCTGCGGGTGGTTTCAGCCATTATTGCTTGAAGATGCCCGCCAGATAAGCAGTTTGCCATCCCGATCAATGCCTGCGCCGCGTCGAAAATTGCGGTCTATTCCATCGTGGCATGTTGCCACCAACAGCAAAAATCCGCCTCGATTAGGTGCACACTGTTGTTTGGATTCCCCAAACAAACCGCTGTTGACCGACCAGGAGTGTTATGAATGATCGCATCCGCAGTTTGCTGAATCAGATGAACACCCTTGAGGACGAAATGCGCACGGCCCTGCAGGCGCAGGAAACCAAGATGTTTTTTGAGATTAAAGGACGGCGCATTGAATTCGAGGCGGCCGTCAGGCAGACGCACCGAACGCTGAAAAAGAATTTCTTTCGCTGGCTGACGACCAATCGTCCGCAAAATCTCATCACCGGACCGATCATTTACGGCATGATTGTCCCGCTGATCATGCTTGATTTATGTGTCAGCCTTTATCAGGCGACCTGTTTTCCGATATATGGCGTGGTCAAGGTGCGGCGTCGTGATTACATCGTGCTGGATCGCCAGCATCTGGACTATCTCAACTTCATCGAGAAATTTCATTGCACCTACTGCGCCTATGGTGCTGGTCTGACAGCCTATATTGCCGAGATTGTTTCGCGTACCGAACAGTATTTTTGTCCGATCAAACACGCCCACAAGATTTATGGCACCCACAAGCGCTATCTTGGATTTCTTGATTACGGCGATGGCGTCGACTATGAAAAAAAGCTTGAGGCTTTCCGGGTGGCGCTTGGCAAAACGAATTGAACGGATAAATCAATGCGCATACATGACACAAACTGGATGATGGTCGACGAGTACCTGACGCGCGACGACCGTGCGGTGGTGCCGATTGGCTGTACCGAGCAACACGCCTATTTGAGTCTGGCGGTTGATGCCATCCTGGCCGAAAACGTCGCGGTTGATGCGGCTGCACCACTCGGTGTGCCGGTGTTTCCGGTGATTCCGTTCGGCCATACGCCCACCTTCATGGCGTATCCCGGCACCATTTCGCTGCGGCTGGAAACCCTGATCGCCGTGATGCGTGACGTGCTCGACAGCCTCGCCACACACGGCTTTAAACGCATCGTGATTGTCAACGGTCACGGTGGCAATGCGCCGATCTCGCACTTCCTCGGTGAATGGATGGCGGATCACCCAACGGTGAAAGTGAAGTTCCACAATTGGTGGAACGCGCCGCGCACATGGGCAAAAGTCAACGAGATTGACCCGGTTGCGTCGCATGCATCGTGGATGGAAAATTTCCGCAGCACCCGCCTGATTGGCGTGGTGCAACCGACAACCCGCCCTGCGCCGATTGACTATGCCAGGTTAAAACTGATGAATCCGCAGCAAACCCGTGCCTATTTGGGCGACGGCAACTTTGCCGGTGTATATCAAAAGCCCGACGAGGTGATGGATGGTCTGTGGCAGGTTGCGGTTGAGGAAACACGCGCATTGATCGAGCACGGGTGGACCTGATGCCAATGCCACCAACACTTCCGACACTGTTTGTCTCGCACGGCTCGCCGATGCATGCAATCAATGCCGGCGCGGCGGGAGAGGTGTGGGCGCAATCGATTTCACGGCTGCCTAAACCAGCCGCGATTTTGATGGTGACGGCCCATTGGGAAAGCAGTCAGCCCATGTTGTCTGGCAACCGCATGCCATCGATGATTTATGACTTTTCCGGCTTTCCCGAGGCGTTGTACAAGATCAATTACCCCGCCGCCGGTTCGCCGCAACTGGCCGGGCGTGCTGTGGCTTTGCTTCAGGCTGTTGGTTTACCCGCAGCGATTGATGACGAACGCGGCTTGGATCACGGCAGCTGGGTGCCGTTGCTAAAAATGTTTCCCGCAGCCGACGTGCCGGTGGTGCAATTGTCGGTTCAGCCATCGATGACGACGCGGCATCATTTTGACGTCGGGCGGGCATTGGCACCATTAACCGCTGAGGGCGTGCTGATTGTCGGCTCCGGCCATCTCACCCACAATTTGCGTGATTGGATGCATTCGCGCGGGCAGACCCAACACATGGCCTATGCGGTGCAATTTCAGCGCTGGGTAAACGAGCGCCTGCTGGCGGATGATGTTGATGGACTCATCGCATACCGTGAAGGTGCCGTCGATGCGGTTCGTGCGCACCCGACGGAAGAACATTTTTTGCCGTTGTTTGTCGCCCTGGGTGCGGCCGGCGCATCACCCCGCATTGAACGCTTGTATGACGGCTTCGAAGGCAACGCGCTGGCGATGGATATGTACCGCTTCGGCTGATCGGCGACGGTATTGCGGTCAGACCTTCGCCGTGCGATGCACGTCAAGTTCAAGATGGCAGGGTGCCAGCAACAAATGGGTCAGCGCCTCGGCATCGTCGGTGTGCATATGCGCGGCAAAGTCCGCCAGTCGCGGGTCGTTGCCGGCCTTTAATGATGTGATCAAGCCGCGCGCCATTTCCTTTGCCGTGGGGCTGCCGGCAACATGGCCGGGCCAATCCTTGTAACACGACAACAATTGTGTGCGGTGATCCAGGTAAAGCGCGCAGCCTTTTGTGAAATCCAATTCGGCTTTTTTTGCCGCGATTTCGGCGTCGATTTCGGCGTCGGTTTGCTGGTAACGGGCTTTTTCCGCCGCCGTCCAATGCGGCTTTTCATGTGCATCACCCGGCTTTTCGCGCAGCGTCGCCATGGTCATCTTCAGCGCAATTTGTGAATGTGTGTGGCTGTCACGAAATATATGCACCATGTCGTTGCCATGGCCTTCGCTCGACATGTAGCGCATGCCGGCGGCAACACGTCGCGGGTTGAAGCGAAACTGACGGCTGCACGCCGCCTTGAGTGTTTCCAGCAACGCATCGATTTTTGCAGGGTTCATCAAACATCCTTTTGGTTTGTCGCAGGGCGCAGCGTGCCTGAGAGTATGCCCGCTTCGCTGGAATCATGTTGCGGGTGGCTGGCAGCAACATCGACGCTTGTATGTCCGATAGAATCCGGCTAACGCGATGGCAACAAATCAACCGGAAAGGGATCGATGCTGCGACGAATGCTGATTGTTTTTGCGGCAATGCTGCCGCTGGCTGTGCCGGCGCAGGATATTGAACGCACGCCACGGATTGAGACTTATAAACGCACGGCGACCATGCCGCTCACGGCGCATGTGTTTGCGCCACCGGGCGCCGCCATGTCGCCACGCGCGGCGATTTTGTTGTTCCACGGTGGCGGCTGGAATACCGGCAGTCCGGAATCAGTCTATGCATCAGCGCGACGTTTTGCCGGCCTTGGCATGGTCGCGATCGCAATTCAATACCGGCTGAGCGACGGGAAAAGTGTCACACCGTTGGATGCAATAGACGATGCGCGTGATGCGTTTCGCTGGGTGCGGAATGTTGCAACGACTCTAAATGTTGACCCCAACCGGGTTGCGGCATACGGGGTGTCAGCCGGAGGCCAGCTGGCCGTCGCCGCGGCGTTGGTGCTGCCAAAGGTACCGGTGGTCGGTGCGGTGCGGGGCGGACCTGACGCGATTGTGCTGTATTCGCCGGCACTCGCCGTGACCGAAGACAGCCGGGTCAATAAGCTGCTGCTGAAACGGGCAAAAACAAAAGATATTTCGCCAGACCAATTGGTGCGGCCGGGTGCGCCGCCGACATTCATCTCGCACGGCGACGAAGACAGTCTCATCCCGTATGGCGGGTCGCGCAATTTCTGCCGCAAGATGACGGAGGCGGGCAATGATTGTGAATTGCGAACCTTTACCGGCCTTGGGCATCTGCTGACACGCAAACTCGATGAGCAGGAGACGGTGTTTGACGCCGACCCCGTTGCCCGTGCCGATGCGTGGCACGCGGAGGAAAAATTCCTGTCGGACCGGGGCTTCACGGACACCAAGGTGGCGGCAGCGCCGGATCGGCCTGAAATGGTCGTGCGCGCACTGCTTGCGGCGTTTAATGCGCAGGATGTTGATGCGATGGCAAAACGTGTTGCCGATGATTTTGTCTGGTTTGATGTCAGTGGCGACAAGCTGAATGTCGAGACCAGGGGCCGCGACGCGTTGCGCAAAGGCATGGAGCGCTATTTCAAACAGAATCCGACGGCAAGGAGTGGTGTACACATGTTGTCCACCAACGGCAATTTTGTGTCGGTGCGCGAACGTGCCGCGTGGAAAACAAAAAGTGGTGAAAGCCGGGCGCAAACGGCCATCGCCGTCTATGAAGTTGCCGACGGCCTGATCAAACGTGTGTGGTATTTCCCGGCACAAAAATAGTGTTGCGAAAGCGCCGGCGATGATCTGCGCCGTCAACACTGGTCACCGGCATCAAGACATGCCTTGCGACGCGGTTTAGCCTTGTGGCAGTGGGTTGTTAATTTCGGTTAAGCTGTTGACCGTCAGAGCATATTCGTCAGGGGAGCCTCATCATGTTTGAGCGATTTTCGCGAAGCTGGCAATTAGTCAAGGCGAGTGGTTCGGTGCTGATGCAAGACCAAAAATTGCTGGTGTTTCCACTGATCTCGGCGGTTTCCGCAATGTTGGTATTGGCGTGTTTTGCGCTGCCGCTATTTGGCCTCGCGGCGATGGACGGCCTTTCCGGCGGCCACGGCGCATGGGGAATCGGTCGTTACGTCATCGGCTTTTTGTTTTATCTCAGCCAGTATTTTGTCGTGTTCTTTTTTAACGCGGCACTGGTTGGCGCGGCGTTGATCCGTCTTGATGGTGGCACGCCGACTATTCGTGGCGGGCTCAATATCGCCATGTCGAAATGGCAAAACATTCTGGGTTATGCCGCCATTGCCGCGACCGTCGGTATGTTGCTCAGAGCACTGCAGGAGCGGGTTGGATTTCTCGGCAAGATCGTTGTTGGCATGCTCGGTGCGGGCTGGACGGTTGCCACTTATTTGGTGGTGCCGGTGCTGGTGGTAAATGATGTCGGCCCGGTGCAGGCGGTGAAGGAGAGTGTCACGCTGCTGAAAAAGACCTGGGGCGAGAATGTGATCGGACAGGTGGGGATCGGTTCGGCGTTTGCGCTGATTCAATTTGCGGTGATTATTTTTGGTGTGCTGCTGGTGATTGCCGCCGTCGTGACAAACAGTATTGCCGCGATTGTGTTGGCGGTGTTTGTTGCGTTTACGCTGTTGATGGCGGCGGTTCTCATCCAGGCGGCACTGTCGGGCATTTACGCCGCTGCGCTCTACCGATACGCGTCCGGTAACCAGCAAACAGCCGGTTTTGATGCGCAAACCATGGCGGCGGCATTTGCGCCGACAAGATCGTAGTCTGCAGCGCGGCGTTGTCTGACCAGGTTGGTGATTGTTTTAAAACCCCAGCATTGAAGCGCTTTTCCAGCCATTTTTATCTTAAACACCGCGCCTAGTAACGGGTTTTGCTTTTCGCCGTTGCGCGCTGTGTGTTGTGCAAGGTGTCGCGTGTTTCGGCTTTTTCCCCATTGGGCCGTCTGTTGCTCGACGGTTCGCGCTAAAATTGAACCCTAACGCAATGCGCACTGCGCAATGCAGCGCAACCCGGCCCGACCGGTCGATCAACTTAACTATTCCGAGGATTATCCATTGGTAAAGCCAAACTATAATTTTGCAAAACGCCAGCGCGAACTCGCCAAAAAAGCCAAAAAAGAAGAAAAACTGCAACGCAAAGCGTCAGAGGGGCAATCGGCTGAGCCGGATTCTTCGGATGATGAAGTCGCCGGCGACGACGCGACCACGCCAACCACGCCGCCGGGCGTCTGACGATCGGTTTCCCAGTGAGGCATCGCAGCGCCTGATTCAACGCTGTGTGGTGCCGACCTGTATGGGCCAACAATTGCCGTCGCGGCAAGATGGCAAACAACACCCAGCTGACCGGCGTGGCGTTGAGCGAGCCGGGATTACGTTAGAAACGCAGGCCGACACCAATGCCGCCTATCGGCATCAGCAGCCACGTTGACATCGGCAACGACCGGCCAGCCCACCGGCACTTGAATCACGATGGCAAATCGTCGGTCGGTATTTTTTCCGACCAGATCCTGCTGACACCGTCGGATTAAAAGCGTAACTTGATCGCGCCACGCTCAGTTGTGCTGGCGGCATACCGCGTAGAGGCATCTTCCATATTGAGCACGTCTTCAATGCGGCGTGGTGCGCTAGCGCACAGACGTTGGCGATTGCGCCTTGTACATTTTGCGGGTCAATCATTGCGGCGCTCTTGCGGCGCTCGTGATCCGGGCTCTTTCGTCAGGGAGACCAGCAACATTGTTGTGCGCTCCGCTTCTGAGGTGAAAGTCCGGCCTCTCGCGTCCTGGCAATCTCAACCATACCTAAAGGTCTCCTGATGAAAACCGTCCGATTGCTTCCAAAGTTGCTCATTGCGTCATCCATTCTGATGGCTACCACGCTGTTTGCCGCCGAAAAAATGGAAGGCATGAACAAGGGCATGAATCACAAAATGAATATGACCGAATTTATGAAATCATGCGACATGGATCACGATGGCATGATGTCCAAGTCCGAAATGCTGGCGCACATGGAAAAAATGTTCGACAAAATGGATACCAAAAAAACCGGCAAGCTCGACAAGAAGCAGACAGAACTATTTCTGAAGCAGTTCAATACGATTAGCGGCAACTAGCGGGCGACGCAATCCGCCATCACAAATTCGCCAGACGGATACGCTGATGGCGCGCCAACCAGCCATTAACGCACTTGCCATCCAATGCTTATGTCTCGCTGCGGTGCCCGATGGCAAGCAAAGACAGGCGTGGGCCGGATGATCCGGCCCACGCATGTCTCAATTCTCGCCAATGGTCGGGGCAATGTTGGTGGAGGCAATCATCATTGTGTGTGATGTGATGCGCGGGCACCGGTGGCACGTTGTCGGGCTTGCGCCCGATTCATTTTTGGTCACTTTTCCGCTAATGTAGCTGTTCATGTTCGGCGGCCAATGTCAACGCGCGCATGCCTAAATTAACCATAAAATAATTCAACGCCGCACGGTCGGCTAACGTCGCTCTCTGGACCACACCTATGCCGACGCAACCCGCAGCAAAAACACATATTGGCGGAATGGCGGCAAACGCCGACGGGGGCCGAGCCGGCGGCGGCACGCCGGGATCGTACACCTGCCCGATGCATCCGGAAATTGTCGCGGGCAAGCCCGGCAGCTGTCCGAAATGCGGTATGGCATTGGTACCGGTGCAGGGCGTGAGTGCGCCCGCAACCGTGCACCTGTCCGCCACCGAATACACCTGTCCGATGCATCCCGAAATCCAGCGCACGCAGCCCGGCGATTGCCCCATCTGCGGCATGACCTTGGTGCCGGTGGCAGGTTCGGGCGCCGCCGCGGCATCGGCTGAGGACAATCGCGCCGAATTGCGCAATCTAGAACGTAGGCTGTGGATCGGCACCGCGCTCTCGGTGCCACTGCTAATTCTTGCGATGTCGCCGATGATTGGTTTGCACGATCTGTTTGGTATCCAACCACGCCTCAGAGGCTGGATCGAGTTCTTGCTCGGCACACCGGTGGTGCTCTGGGTCGGCTGGCCCATCCTGACGAAGTTTTGGTTCTCACTTGTTCATCGTGCCTTGAATATGTACAGCCTCATCGGCCTCGGTGTTGGTCTGGCGTATGCCTTCAGCCTCGCGGCCGTGTTGGTGCCGGGCTGGTTTCCGCAAGAGTTCCGTGAACACGATGGTGCGGTGGGCACCTATTTCGAAGCCGCCGCCGTCATCGTCACGCTGGTGATACTTGGCGATTATTTGCAGCTCCGCGCCATGGGGAAAACCAGTCAAGCGATTCAACAATTACTCAGTCTCGCCCCCAATTTGGCGTGGCGCGTCAGCGATGACGGCGTCGAACAGCAGGTGGCGCTGGCGGCCGTCGTCGTCGGTGACAGGCTTCGCGTAAAGCCGGGCGAAAAAATTCCGGTCGACGGCACGGTGATCGAAGGTGCCAGCCGTGTCGACGAATCGATGGTGACGGGTGAGCCAGTGCCGGTGGCCAAGACCGCTGATGCCAAAGTGACCGGTGCGACAGTGAACGGTAACGGCGCGCTGCTGATCCGCGCTGAGCGCGTCGGCGCAGATACGCTGCTGGCACAGATCGTTCATATGGTCAGTGTGGCGCAGCGCACACGCGCGCCGATTCAGCGCATGGCCGACGTCATCGCAGCCTACTTTGTCCAGGCCGTTGTGGCCATCGCCGTCATCACCGCGTTGGTGTGGTGGTTCATGGGCCCCGAGCCTCGATTTGGTTATGCGTTTGTGAATGCGATTGCGGTGTTGATCATCGCCTGCCCGTGCGCGGTCGGGCTGGCGACACCGATCTCCATGACCGTGGCGATGGGACAGGGTGCACGGGCGGGGATTTTGTTCCGTAATGCAGAAGCCATCGAACGCATGCGTGACATTGATACAGTCGTCGTCGACAAGACGGGAACCCTGACACTCGGCCATCCCGCGATGACCGACTTTATCGCCGAAGGCCTCGCCGAAAATGACGCCTTGGCGCTGGTGGCTGGCGTTGAACAACTGTCTGAACACCCCATTGCCACCGCCATTGTCGAGGGCGCAAAATCACGGAGTGTGGTGCCCGCAGTTGTTACCGCATTCGATGCGGTGAATGGCCTCGGCGTCCGCGCAAAAGTCGGCAGCAAGTCGGTATTGGTCGGCAGTCACAGCTTTCTGCAGCAGGAAAAGATTGATGTCGCGCCTTGGGAGGCGCGCGCCGAGGCGTGGCGGGCGCAAGCCAAGACGGTTGTATTCTTCGCCATCGATGGCTACGCCCGCGGCATTGTGGCCGTAGCCGATCCCATCAAAGACAGCACGCCCGCGGCAATTGCCGCGTTAAAGGCCAGCGGTGTGCGGGTGGTGATGCTCACCGGTGACGCAACGAGTACGGCGGGTGCGGTTGCCAAGCAGCTGGGTATTGATGAGTTCATGGCAGAAGTTCTGCCTGAGGAAAAAGCAGGGCACATCAAGCGTTTGCAAACCGAGGGCCGCAAAGTCGCGATGGCCGGGGACGGCATTAACGATGCGCCGGCCCTTGCCCAGGCCGATGTCGGCATCGCCATGGGGACCGGCACCGACGTCGCCATGGAGAGTGCGGGTGTCACACTCGTCAAAGGCGACCTGAACGGCATTGCCAAAGCCGCAGCACTGTCGCGCGCGACGATGTCGAACATCCGTCAAAACTTGGTGTTTGCATTCGGCTACAACGCGCTGGGCATTCCGATCGCGGCGGGTGTGTTGTATCCCGCGTTCGGTCTGCTGCTTTCGCCAATGTTGGCCGGTGGCGCGATGGCGCTGAGTTCGGTCTCGGTAATCATGAATGCGCTCAGACTCAATCGTTTGAAGCTTTAGCCTGCATATTTCACGGGGACGCGATCGAGAGTGGGTCGCTGTTGGCAAACTCGGCGAGTGATTTTTCGCTCGACTGACCGCGTAATATCGAGATATTGCAAGGGAAGAGAGCGGAAAAGCGTCGCTCAGACGCCCGCTATCGAGTGCGTAGGCCATCGTTCTGTCGAAGTACAAAATGGACTGCCCAAAAATGCCGGTTGCCAAGAGCGAAAGGCCATCACGAATCGGGTCGACCCGTGAAATTTGCAGGCTAGTTCGCGCGCCGCGGGTGCCGCTAATTACGCCGCCAGCTTTGCGGCGATGGCAGGCCACGCACGCATCGCGGCCGCATAGCCTGCCGCAATCAAATGTTCGTGTGCATTTTCCTTGCCGATCAGGTGGTGCACGTTGAGCCTGATTGCCACATCTGCTTGCTTGATTTGCAGATTCGTCAGGGCATTTGCCATGATGTGCATGGTTTGGAACGCGGCGCCGGTGAATCCTCGAAACGATTCTTCACCCGGTCGAAACGCAATATCGACACCGATCACGAGGTCGGCACCCATCTCGCGCAGAGCAATCACCGGCACGGGCTCGGTTAAACCGCCGTCGACCAAGTCGCGTCCGTTAATCCTGACTGGCTCAAACAAGACCGGCACGCTGCACGAGGCGCTGATTGCGGTCGCAGCCGGTCCCGTTCTAAGCAGCACGCGGTCGCCGTTTTTTATGTCGGTGGCGATGACGCCAAGCGGAATCGCCAATGCATCCAGATCCTTCCCGCCAAGCGCTTGGTCGATCAGGGCTCGCAGCTTTTTGTGCTGGAGGAGTCCCTTGCCGGACCATGAAAGACTCAGCATATCCGGCCACTCAACTTGGCGTGCAAATTGGTCGATCTCTGTAAACGGCAGCTTTGCTGCCGTAAGCGCACCGACGATTGCACCAACGCTGGTACCGGTGATTACCTGATAGTCGAGTCGTTTTTCCATGAACGCTTTTAATACACCGATGTGCGCCATGCCATGGAGAGAGCCGCCGCCAAACGCGATGCCGATGCGGGTGGGGACACGCTTGGCACGGCCATTGGCAGGTTGCGACTGCTGGTCGCCGACGCTTGCGTTAACCGCGATTGGCCAAGTCTGAACAGCCAACAATGCGCCGAGGAATTGTCTGCGCTGCATAAGGAACTCTCCGTGACCATTTGCAAATGACTATACTACCGTCGTCTGTATGTGTCGCTGCCGGGATCGTTGACAGGCTGCGTATCGCCCATTGCGCATTGACAACAACCCATCAATTGCTCATGACCCCAATCCCAGAAAGTTTTGCCGCGTTGATGCGTGATCGCCGCAGTGTGCGCGACTTCCTTCCTGACGCCATTCCGGTTGACCTGCTTGAGAGGGTGCTGGCGGATGCAAATTGGGCACCGAGTTGGTCGAATACCCAGCCGTTTCGTATCGCCATCGCCTCTGGCGCAGTCCGGGATCAGCTTGCCGCAGCGCTGACGGCAAACTACGATGCGGGTGCAAGCGCGCTTGCCGGCGGCTTGTTCGGCAAGCTAAAGGCGTTGGTCACGCGGAGAGGGCTGCCCGATGGTGACTTCAAGGTGCACTTTGACTATCCACCGAACCTGCTGCCGAAACGCCGTGCAACCGGTTTTGGTTTGTATAAATTATTGGGAATCGACCGGCATGATCACGCCGCCCGCAACGCACAAATGCGCCGCAACTTTGAATTTTTTGGCGCGCCGACCGCAATTTTTGTTTTTGTCCATCGTGGTTTGCATGAATACGCGGTACTCGATGCCGGCATATTTTTGCAATCGCTGATGTTGTCGGCGCAAGCCAATGGCTTGGCGACCTGTGCCCAAGGCGCACTCGCGACCTGGGCGGGCCCGGTGCGTGCCGCCTTTGCGGTACCGGGCCAATACAAACTGCTTTGCGGACTGGCAATTGGTTTTGCCTCAGATCAGCCGGTTAATCAATTCAATCCCGGGCGGGGTGAGATTGCGGAACTGCTGATTCCGCCGCGTCCGCCTGTGGCTGATTGATCATCATCGTCTTTGCGTGGTACCAGCGCGTAGACTAAACAACGCAAAACAGCACTAAGCAGCGCCCATCACCACCGATCGTAGCCCATGCAGACAGCTGACATCACCGACGACCCCGAGGATACCCAACGCAGCATTGCCGAGCGATCCGCGGCGGCATCACGCAGCACCTGGATCAGTGTGGTCGTCAACATCGTGCTCAGCACAACCCAGATTGTGGTTGGTGTGACCTCAAAATCACAGGCATTGATTGCCGATGGTTTGCATTCACTGTCAGATCTGGTGGCGGATTTTGTTGTCTTGTTTGCCAGCCACCATAGCAAAAAAGATGCGGATGTGGATCATCCGTATGGGCACCAACGGTTTGAAACCGCGGCGTCATTGGTGCTGGGTATATTGCTGCTGGTGGTTGGTGTGGGCATGTTGTGGGCGGCGGTTCAGAAGCTTGAGTCGCCGGAAACGGTTGCGACGGTACATATTTCGGCGTTGTGGGTGGCGTGTGGTGCACTGGTCGCCAAGGAAGTATTGTTTCGCTACATGCTTACCGTTGCCAAGCGTGTCAAGTCGAGCATGTTGATTGCCAATGCCTGGCACGCGCGTTCCGATGCGGCGTCATCGCTGGTGGTTGGCATCGGCATCATCGGCAATCTGGCGGGTTATCCAATCCTTGACCCGATTGCCGCACTGATTGTCGGCTTTATGGTCGCGCGCATGGGCTGGACGTTTGGCTGGGATGCGCTGCATGATTTGATGGATCGCTCGGTCGATGAGTTGGAGGTCGATGCGATCCGTCAGACCCTGGCCGCAACACCTGGTGTGGCGGGTGTCCACGACATTCGTACCCGCAAGATGGGTGACATGATTGTGGTCGATGCGCACCTTGAAGTCGATGCGTCAATCACGGTTGAAGCCGGACACGATATCGCCGTCGAGGCACGCCGACGGGTTCTTGAGCGCCACCGTGTGCTGAACTTGATGACACACGTTGATCCCTGGCACCGGCCAGATCTTGACCATGCCCAAACGCCTGCGCCGACCCAGCCGCCGGTTACACCGGCAGCCGGTTAGATCAGATCTTCGACAGCCGAGGCGGCAATGGTGCGTCCCCGCACAAATTGTTCATGATTGTGTTCAATGCGCCGCCGTTCGTACACGTAGTTGACCATCAACCCGAGCGACTGTTTGAGTCCCTTGTCGGATTCGTCGGCCGCCCAGTTCAGACGGTCGAGCCGGGCGCCGTTGTTAAGGTGAAATCGTGCCACCGGGTCTTGCGAAGCGCCGCCTGATTCACCCACACCCAACAAATAGGCGGCACAAAGCGTGCTCAGCTCGCGCTTGAGGCTGGCAATCGTTGCGGCATTGGCACGCAGGTCTGCGGTCGACCCACCCAATACATCACCGAGTTTTGATTTGACGGCGCTGAGCGCCTTGCGCAGTTTTTCATTGACGCGTTTATCCGGGGCGACAAATCCATTTGCCACCCGCGCCTTCAACCAATCGCGAAACCCGGGAATCGGCGAGAGCGTGCAAAACGCCCGCACCCGTGGGATATCCTGCAACAGCGTATCAACCACCTGTTTGATCAGAAAATTGCCGAGTGAAACGCCGCGGAGTCCGGGCTGGCAGTTGCTGATGGAATAAAACACCGCGGCTTTGACACTCGACAAATCACCAGGCGCGGCATTGACATCGATCAACGGACCGATTTGATCGGCCATTTCGCTGAGCAGTGCCACCTCGACAAAAATCAGCGGTTCGTCCGGCATGGCCGGGTGAAAGAAGGCAAAGCAGCGGCGGTCTTGTTGCAATCGACGGCGCAGGTCACCCCAACCGCGTACTTCATGCACGGCCTCATGCTGAATCACCTGCTCGAGCAATGCCGCGGGAGAATCCCAGTCGACCCGGCGCAGCGAAAGAAATCCCGGGTTAAACCAAGAAGACAGCAGGTGCCGAAAGTCATCGTCGACCTGTGCGAGCTCGTGATCTTTGCGTAATGCGTCGAGCAACCTGACACGCATGCCGACAATCGCCTTGGTGCCACCTGCAGCGCGATTTAGCCGGCGCAGCAGTTCCTGCCGTGGTGGCTCGGTGACGCTGGTCAGCACCGCAAGATTGAGCGACGACGGCTCATGGGCATAGGCATGGGCGGCACCCAACACCTTTTCCGGGTCGGGGGAGAATTCGAGTTTTAGCGCTTCAAAAAAACTTGCCCGTTGCACGCCGTCGAGCGCTGCATACAGTGCCAGCGTTTCCATCGCGCGGGTGGTGCCCGAGGCCTCGCCTTCTTCGGACAGCAGCTGCCGACAAGCCGTCACCAGCCGGCTCACCGCGCGATCGCGTCCGGACAGATTTTTGACGGATGATTTAAGGGTGTCGAATATCATGTCATCAGTATGCCGAATTGCGTTTTGAAAACAAAGTGTTGAGGGAAAAACGGATGCCTATAAATGGTATCAACCGTTGGTATGAATTGCGTGCATCAGGGGCTGGCGCCAGTCATGCCCGACTGCACGCGGCATTTCTTCCCGCAGGTTGCCTTGCGCGCGGGCAATGTCGGCCTTTCTTGACCCGGTTTGACCAGTATCAATACGCACCCCCGCCGTGCCGGTAGTGTGGTTATGTCGGCTCCCGACAGGCAATGCAATGGAGGTCTCAGATGTTTAAGCGCATTTTGGTTCCAACGGACGGCTCGGCGCGGGCGGAACACGCTGCGCGGGCAGCCATCGAGTTGGCAAAATTTCTCGACGCGTCGATTGTTTCGTTATACGTGTATCCACCGTTTCATATTGTTGCAACCGAACCATTTGTCGCGGTCCCCGAATTGATTTCGGAGAAAGCCTATCAAAAGGGACAACGGTCGACCGCCAAACGCTATCTTGGCTCTATCGACCAGGCGGCCAACGATGCCGGTGTGGTGTGCACATCGCTTTGTGTCGAACACGATAGCCCGGCAAGGGCCATTGTCGATACAGCAGTTTCATCAGATGCGCCGTGCGACCTCGTCTTTATGGGTTCACACGGGCGCAGTCTGTTTTCACAGATGTTTCTGGGCAGCGTCACAACCAAGGTACAGACCATGTGTGACGTGCCGGTGCTGGTCTATCGCGACCCAAAGGCGGCGCAGGTCGCCAAAAAGGCGACAAGACAGACAGCCGAGCATACCGTCAAGCCGGCCGCCAAGAAAGCCGCCAAGAAAGCGGTCTGAAAAGCGGCGGTCGGCACAAACAATCCGGCCGCTTAACGTTTAACGCTTAACGCTTAACGCCGAACACCAGCCATCAGAATCATGCGTGGCTGGTTACGCCGCCGGCTTGGACGACCATGCATCAAAGTCACACATATTGGCGTCGAAATTCGCAACGGTCTGGACCACTTTTGCGCGGCCAGCCAGTTCCACCTCGTGAAAGGCTTTGGATAACTCAAAACTCAATTTGGCGAGATTCTTTGCGTCAACCGGCAGCGTTGCCGCGTTGTTGCTGATGACCACGCCGCCACCTGCCAACGCGATGAATAGTTTTTCAGCCGTGACGGTGACCGGGTCAATAACAGGGGCTGCTGTGGCGGCAGGAGCGGAAGTGGTGGGCGCGACTGGCGCGGCGGCGGCATGTGACATGATGAGAATCCAAAAAATGGCTGAGCGCTATCCTACTCCGAAAGCGTCGGGCGGGACGGCCATTTAACGATTTTTTGCAACCCCGGCAATCTGCCTTGGCAACAACGATTTTGCCATCACGCCTTCAAAAAGCGGCGATGAAAGGTAGCGATCCAGCCACTGCCTGACCTGTGGGAATGGGCTTTGCGCAAACCAAAGTTGGTCAACCGCGGCAAATTGGCGCACAAACGGAACGATGGCGGCATCGGCCAGACCCCGTGTGTCGCCGGTCAAAAACGGCTTGGCTGCGACTTGTGACTCAAGCTTTGCCAGAAATGCGCCGCCCGCATCACGGTATTTTTCAACTGGATGCATGGGAAAACGTGCGGGGTATTTGTAGCCATCCAGCGCGCCTTTGAAGCTGCCGTCATTCTCAGCGATCAGGGCTTTTGCCTTTTCCGCTACATCCGGTGCGCCTCCGAGCCACTGCTCTGGATCATTGATGCCAAGCGCCCAATACATGATGTCGAGACTTTGTTCGAGCACCGTGCCGTCGGCGAGTTGTAGTACCGGCACCGTTCCTTTGGGCGAGATGGCAAGCAACGCGGCCGGCTTGGCGCTCAAATCTACCTCGAATTCACCGACCTCGATACCGGATACGGCAATGGCCAGCCGCGCCCGAATCGCGTATGGGCAGCGCCGAAATGTGTAGAGCATCGGGTGGTTGGTCATTGTTGGCATATGTAAGAATCGGCATCAGCACCATAATGGCGGACAACAGTTGATTATGCGGTGGGGAATTCAACTTGGTTGAAATTGAAACAGAACGCCTTGTGCTGCGTCGCTTCACGCTCGATGACGCGGCGTTTTTTATGGCATTGTTGAACGATCCAGACTGGATACGTTACATCGGTGATCGACATGTGTACACCATCGATGCGGCGCGTGCCTATCTAGCCAAAACCTACCTTGCCCAATACGAAAAAAATGGCTTCGGACTGTATTTGACGGCACTCAAAAACGGCACGCCGTTGGGCATGTGCGGATTGATCAGGCGGGACGGCCTGGACGACGTCGATATTGGCTTTGCATTTCTGCCAGCGCATCGCGGCCATGGTTATGCATTTGAAGCGGCACAGGCGTCGCTCGACTACGGTCGAACGGTGTTGATGAAAAAGCGCGTGGTGGCAATCACACTACCGGCAAACACGGCATCTGTCGCCCTGATCAAGAAGCTGGGCATGGGTTTTGAGCGCCTGATTCGCTTGGGCGATGATCCAGACGAACTTGCTCTCTACGCGGTAGAATTAAAAGCGTAATCGGGTCATTTGCCAGAAGCTGAGATTGTGAAGGGCGGCGGCGGCGTTTTCAACGCACATTGCGATGATTTGGCGTCGTCATGCCGAACGGGATAATTCAAATATTTTCTGACAAGCACCGCCGGGTTTCATGCCTGCAAATGATGCGCGTATTGCGACGGGTTGCCGCCGCTGCCGTCACGACGATTCTTGCCGCCGGGACGGCCCACGCGCAAACCAATCAAACGCTTTCAAAGCGCGGTGGGATCGATATTGATGGCAGTAACAAAAGCGTACTGTTGATTCGATCCACCGGCAACACTGGCGTTTCGCAGCTGCTGGCAGGCCGGTTGGTTGGCAGCCAGTTTCAGTTCACGCCGCAGCCCGACCCCGGCATCAACTTTCGGCTGATTGGCGCAACGGATTTTGACGGTAATGGCAAGTCTGATCTGGCTTTTCAAAATATGCATCAGGGTGCCATCGGTGACGTTAAGAGCTGGACTGATTTCCAACCCGCCAGTGAGCGTGTTCTCAGGTCCGTCAAACAAGTGTGGGATGTGCAGGCGGTCGGTGATTTGGACGGGGATGGCCGCGGTGACTTGGTCTGGCGCTACCTCGGTTTTGACGCAGCACGTCCGGGGGACACCGGCGTTTCCTACATTTGGTTTACCAATGCAAGTGGTCTGCCAACAGTTCGCAAACGGGGCGGTGCGCCATTGACCTGGAAGTTGCTTGGTGCCGCGGATGTAGATGGCAATGGCGCGGCCGACATGGTCTATGTCAGTCCGGAAAACAGTATCCGCGTGTTGATGGCAACAGCGGAACGCACCTGTGCCAATTTTTCAGCCGGCACAATTCCTGCGGGGTTTGTTGCCCACGCGCTTGCCGACTTTACCGGCAATGGTCGCGGCGACCTGTTGGTCCGCAACGCCGCCACCGGACAAATGGCGTTGGTTTCGTTAAATGCCGCCGGTCTCGTATTACCGGCGTTCACCGGAACTCCCGATGATCCCGACGCATCCTGCACATCAACCAACACCGCGCTGCCAACCGTAACCACCAATCTGCCGGCAGGTGACCCAAGCTGGCAGCTGTTTGGAACGGGTGACTTCAATGGCGACGGTATCTTTGACCTGGTCTGGCAACGCGCCGATGGCAGCCTCACACTTTGGCAAATGAATCGCAACGGCGGTGCGCCGAGCGTCATCAATAACGCCGGAAGCGCGCCTGCAGGCGCGGCGGCATTTGCGGCGTTTCAAGGCGTAACCAGCATGATT
>JANPDI010000055.1:0-8073 GCA_031431435.1 Burkholderiales bacterium | reverse complement strand
CATCAAACGTTATCCGACGTCACGGGAAGCGCGTAGCCAGCGCCCGCAGGGAAAAGTTGCCTTGTTGCTGGAGATCGGCCGGGACGGAAGCCTGAAAAGTGTGTCGGTCAGTCGTTCATCTGATTCCATCATTCTTGATAATGCGGCGTTGGCGACAGCACGGCAAGGGAGGTATCCCCCTTTCCCTGCCGACGCCTACCCGGGGCAGGCAACCCACCGATTTAGTGTCACGCTTGAATTTAACGTGCAACAAGAAAATTGATCACCGGTAATTTTTTGTACATTCACCACAGGGAGTAATCATGAAACTGCAGCCAAAAACACTCGCAATATTGATTTCCGGGCTATTTGCCTCAGGGATGGTGCACATTGCAAATGCGCAAACAGCGCCTGCCACGCCCCCGGCGGCGGAGAAAAAAGACGACAAAAAAACAACCGAACTCGGCACCGTGCGTGTGACGGGCGAGGGCGACAAGTTGGGTGCCGGTACCATCATTCAGGAAGAAGGAACCAAGGCGCGTTCAACCGCAACCCGCGCTTCAATCGATAAACAGCGTTCAACGGCAAACCCGTTCCAGGTGATTTCGTTATTGCCCGGTGTCAACACCTCTAGCCAGGACGCCACCGGCCTTTTCGGCGGATCGTTGCGTGTGCGCGGCTTCAACTCGGACCAAATGGGTTTTACGGTTGATGGCGCACCGGTAAACGACTCGGGAAATTTTGCCGTTTTTCCCCAAGAGTATGTTGACGCGGAAAACCTGGAAGAAGTATTTGTCACCCAGGGCTCGGCTGACAACGAAGCGCCGCACGTCGGTGCAACCGGTGGAAATATCGGAATCGTTTCGTCGAATCCACTCGACAAGTTTCGCGTCCGCTGGCAGATGACGGGCGGTCAGCTCGCCCTGAACAAAACTTTTCTTCGGGTTGATTCCGGGTTGCTGGGCAACTTCAAGGCGTTCTTGTCTTACTCTGACGCAAAAGTAAACAAATGGAAAGGTACCGGCAAAGCGGATCGCCAGCACATTGATTTCAAAGCTGCCTATAACCTCGGCAAAGGCTCAAGCCTGCAATTCACCGCACTGTGGAACGACGCAACCAATAACAACATCCGATCCTTGTCGCGGGCAAACATTGCCGCCGGTGGTACACGACTCGACTATGCAACGGTTTGGATACCGGATCCGGCTGCCGTCGCCAATACTGCGCAAACGACCCCGACCCGCGTCGATGGTTATTGGACGATTCCTGTCAATCCATTCAAAAATGCGGTTGTCACGGCAAAGGGCTGGTTCGCACTCACGCCGCAATTACGGGCAGATATTGAACCGTATTTTTGGTATGGTTTTGGCAATGGAAATGGCCCCGCACCAACAGTGGTAACGTTGCGTGAAGGCACCGGTACAACCACCCTTGGCGGCGGATTGCGTGATATCAATGGTGACGGTGACCGACTCGACACGGTGTCCGTGTTCCGTTCAAGCGTTACCCAGACGTTCCGCCCAGGCGTGACGGTCAAGCTGAATTACCAGTGGAACAACCACCGGATTGTTGGCGGTTACTGGTTTGAACGGGCGCGCCATCGTCAGACACAACCGGCCATCAAGCTGAACACCGACGGCAGCGTTGCAAACTATTTCCTGGATGACGAGAGCCTTTGGGTTCGCCGGGTTGATGGCTCGGCCTATCAGGGGCGCGAGCAGCGCACAATTTCGACGGCATCCTCATTCTTCCTGCAGGACACCATCTCGCTGATGAACGACAAGTTGATTGTGACCCCGTCGATCAAGGTGCCGACTATTGAGCGCGACTTTACAAACTTCGCCAACGACTCCGGCGGCGCGAGCGCATTGACCTACAACCGCAAAAAAACCGAACGCAATACCAATCCAAGTATCGGTGCGCGTTATAGCATTACCGACGCACATCAGGTGTTCGGTAGCGTCACGCGCGGCTCACGTACATCGAACAACTTCAACCTTGCGGCTGCGGCGCTGGTAAACGGCGTGCTGATTTTCCCTGAGGTCAAACCAGAGACGTCAACAACGCTTGATTTTGGTTACCGCCATCTGTCTGACGCGTTTACGTTCTCAAGCACCCTGTTTGCCACCGATTTCAAGAACCGTATTTCGCGGGCATTTGATGAAGTTGCAGCACGTACCGTTGACACCAACGTCGGCGATGCCTCGATCCGCGGCTTTGAGTTGGAAGCTGGTACCCGTCCATGGAACGGCATGAGTATGTATGGCTCGTTGACCTATACCAAGACCAAACTGAAAAATGATGTGTTTGGCGCAAGTACACCAACCGCGTTGTTGACGCAGCGCCTGCCGACTTCGGGTAAGGAGTTTGCCGATACACCGCGTTGGCTGGCGGGCTTTACCGTTCAGTACGCGAATGGCCCATTCTTGGCGAACCTCAGCAACAAGTACACCGGCCGGCGTTTTGCAAGCCTTGTGAACGACGAGGCGGTTGGCGGTACGGTGACGTCTGATTTGAACATGGCCTACCGCTTCCCAACGGCATCGTGGTTGAAAAACGCGACTCTGCGGTTTAACGTTTCAAACCTGTTTGGCCGGGAAACGTTATTGCTGAGCACGGGTAGCGGTTCGAGCTTTGTCAACAACACGCTGCCAATCCCGGGTGTGACGTCGACAACCTCAACCGTCTTTTACTACGTCGGTGCGCCACGCTTCACCAGCTTGTCATTGCAATTCGATTTCTAGAAATTGCCATCGGCAGCGGCCGTGCGCGGGGGCAGTCAATGCCCCCGCGCACGCGCATCGATCGTTCGAAAATGTTCCCACTTAAAGCCTAGTCAATGAATAACCAAATCCTGCACGATGTTGCCTTTTACGGTTTGTATTTGGCCGCCGCAATCGCCACGTTTATCATCATCGAACGGCTGATTTTCTACACGGCGACAGCCAGACACGCAAAAAAGCTGGTTGAACTGACGGCAGATACCAACATTGCCGCATTGCCCGAAGCCGAGCTCGCGGCAAATCGTATTGCCTCAAATGCGCTTCGCGAATTTCTGGCGGCGAAGCCGACATTAAAAACACATCAGGACGTTGAAGATGCCGTCGAGACGGTTTACGTGGTGCAGCGTGCGCCCTTGTCTCACAATCTCTGGCTGCTTGATACGATTGTGACTGCTGCGCCGCTGTTGGGTCTGTTGGGGACGATTCTGGGCATCATCGATACATTTGCGGTACTTGCCACATCGGGTGTTTCGGATGCGGGCGGTGTCTCGAAGGCGATTGGCACGGCGCTTGAAGCAACGGCGCTGGGGATCGGTATCGCCTTGTACGCGATGGTGTTTTTTAATCACTTTCAGGAACGCATGGAACGCATCAATGATCATCTGAAAGTATTGCTGTTGCGCGCGGGCATGGAACACAAGTGAAACAGTTTTTATGCTCAAAATAGCCGCCAAAAGGCGGCTTTTTTTTCATCGCCCACGGTTAATTAAATTCAGCTGCACGCAACATATAATTAGGGTGTGAAACAGCTCGTCCTTGAACTCATTCCCGCGCCCGCACCCAGCTTCGATAATTATGTTGTCGGTGCCAATCAGGAAGCTCGAAACGCCCTGTTTGATGCGGCGTTTCAGGTGCCGCCTGCAAGGGTCATTTACCTGTGGGGGGTTGCGGGCAGTGGCAAGTCCCATTGCCTGAATGCCGTGGCAGTCGGCCTCAATCAACCGCTGATTGCCCGCCATACACAGGACAGCGAGAAACCGGGTTTGCGCGTCCAACAGCCGCCAACGCAGTCCACCCAGGCAACCTCTAAAATTATTATTGTTGATGATGTCCAGCGTCTCGACGATGCGCAACAAGTGTGGCTGTTCAATTCGATCAATGAACGCGCCACCCGGCCTGACTCCTGTGTGATTGTCTCGGGCAACGTTGCACCGCGTGATTTGCTGTTACGGCCAGAATTAAGCAGCCGTCTTGGCAGTGGCCTCACCTTTCAAGTCCATCCACTGACCGACGATGAAAAGGCGGTCGCATTGCATGCGCACGCAACATCACGCGGGTTTTCGTTGCGGGACGATGTGACTGCCTATTTATTGCGCCACTCGCGTCGTGACATGGCATCGCTGATTGCCATGTTGGATGCGTTGGACAAATACTCGCTCGAAACGGGGCGGGAGATCACACTGCCTCTGCTTAAGCAAATCGCCCAACCCACCTTGATCTGAAAAAACATGAATCTGGCACTTTTTGACCTTGACTACACACTGCTGGACGGCGATAGCGACTACGCCTGGGGTCAGTTCCTGGCCGATGAGGGCGTGGTGGACGGTAATGCGCATCGTCGACAAAACGAAAAATTCTGGGCGCAATACAAGGACGGATCGCTGGATATCAATCAATACCTGCAATTTGCACTTGCTCCCATCGCCGGGAAAACACCAACCGAACTCGCGCCACTGCATGCCAAGTTTATGCGCGAGAAAATTGCACCAATGGTCAGCCCTGCCGCATCACGTCTGGTGGCACAACACGCCAACGACCTTTGTGCCATTGTCACGGCAACCAATGTATTCGTGACGGCGCCGATTGCCGAGTTGTTTGACATTGACCATTTGATTGCCTGTGATGTTGAAATGGTGGCTGGCCGTTATACCGGCCAACCAACCGGCGTACCGTCGTTTCGTGAGGGGAAAACAAAACGCGTTGAAATGTGGCTGGCGGGGATGGAAAGAAAAATCGAAGATTTTGAGCAAAGCTGGTTCTACAGCGATTCGTTAAACGACCTGCCGCTGCTTGAGCGCGTGAATCGTCCGGTTGCGGTCAATCCGGACCAAACGCTGCGAACGCATGCATTGGCGCGTGGATGGCCGATAATTGAGATCAAATGATCAAGAAACTCATCGACAAGGTGTTTAACCGCCAACGTCGTCGTCGTCCCGGTAGTGGCGAGGACCCGACCCGTTATGCGGCCGCCGAGCACGGCATCGACCGGCGTGATATTTCGGATGCCGCCATCCGCACCTGCGAGGGGCTGCATCGGGCGGGATTCCGCGCTTTTGTGGTCGGCGGTGCGGTGCGGGATTTGTTGTTGAAGCGCCATCCCAAAGACTTTGATATCGCCACCGACGCCACCCCAGAAGAAGTGCGGGGCGTGTTCCGGCGTTCGCGCATCATCGGACGACGGTTCCGCTTGGTGCATGTGATGTTCGGGCAGGAGACCATTGAGGTTTCGACGTTTCGTTCCGCTCACGTTGCAACCAGTGATGAAAACAGTGCGAACACCGATGAACACGGCCGACTGTTGCGTGACAATGTTTATGGCTCGCAAGCTGACGATGCCATACGTCGTGATTTCACCATGAATGCATTGTTTTACGATCCGGAAGCCGAAGAGGTATGGGATTACACCGACGGGTTCAGAGATGTCGAAAAAAAGCGCGTGGTCATGATCGGCGACCCGGAAACACGTTATCGTGAAGACCCGGTGCGAATGCTTCGCGCGGCGCGTCTTGCCGGCAAGCTGGGATTCTCGATCGACGCAGAAACCGAGGCGCCGATCGCGGCGATGAAATCGTTGCTTGCCAACGTGCCGGAGGCGCGGCTGTTTGATGAAATGCTCAAGCTGCTGTTGTCCGGATATGCGCTTGAGTGCATTGAGAAATTGCGCAAGCTTGGCCTGCATACGCTGCTGCTGCCTTCGCTTGATAGTTTGATCGGTGACGCGACCAGTCATCAATTTTCCAGACTGGCACTAGCCCGTACCGATGAACGAATTCGTGATGACCGCGGCGTGTCACCGGCCTTTTTGTTTGCGGCGCTATTCTGGTCACCGATGGATCTTCGCTGCCGGACATTGGAGGCGCGTGGTGAGCGTCCACTTGCCGCATTGCATCAGGCGATGGATGAGATTCTCGACCAGCAACGCAAGACCCTCGCCATTCCACGCCGGTTTGACGCCAACATCAAGGAGTTATGGGTTGCGCAATCGCGCTTTGCCCAGCGCTCAAAGGCCAAAGCCTACCGGTTGCTGACCCACCCCCGTTTCCGTGCCTGTTATGACTTCTATGCATTGCGCGCAGAGGCCGGGGATGCCGTTCAGGAGGTTGCGACGTGGTGGGAAAAGTTCCAGTTTGCCGACGATGTTGTCCGGGAGGCGATGTTGTTGCCAGACAATGACCCGAAGAAAAAACGGCGCAAACGCAAAAAGGCGTCGGGGTCCGGCGTTGGTGGTGAAACGCCCGTGGCGGGAGTCGACGTGGATACGGCGCAATGACGACGGGTTCGGCGGATCATGCCGGGTTCCTTTCAGCCGTATACGTGGGGTTGGGCAGCAATCTGGATAATCCTGTCGGGCAGATCTTGCGTGCGTTTCGCGAGATTGGCGAAATTGCCGGTACAACCGTGGTCCGGCGCTCTTCGCTTTACGAGGCCGCACCAATCGGCGGCGGTGATCAACCGGCGTTTATCAACGCGGTTGCCGAAGTCAAAACCACACTTTCGCCAAGGCGTTTGATGCAAGACCTGTTGACAATTGAACAGCATCACAACCGGATTCGAATCGAAAAAAACGGTCCGCGCACGCTCGATCTCGATATTTTGATTTTTAATGATTGGCGCGTCGATGCTGAAGATATTGTCACGCCGCATCCATGCGCACACCAGCGCGCATTTGTGCTGCATCCATTGCTGGAGATCGCGCCTGAGGCATATCTTCCGGGAAGAGGATTTGCACGCGATTTTTTGCCGGTCGTTGCAGACCAAGTCATTCGAAAGATGCATGATGTTGAAGCCTGACAGGGACATCCGCGCAAAATGAAATTTCGCTACATCGTTGTGGAAGGACCGATCGGCAGCGGAAAGTCCACGCTGGCCCGGCTGCTTGCCGCGCACTATGGTGCGGATTTGTTGCTGGAGGATGCCAACGCGAACCCGTTTCTAACGCAGTTTTACCGCGACATGAAACGTTATGCGCTGGCGACACAAATGTTTTTCCTCTTCCAGCGTGCCAACCAATTGTTGGCCATGAAACAACCCGACTTGTTTGAACGCAATACCGTTGCAGACTATATGCTCGCAAAGGATACGCTGTTCGCCAAGCTAACGCTGGAGGACAACGAGTATGCCCTTTACACACAGCTCTATAACCACCTCAAGCCGCAGGCGCCGGTTCCGGATCTGGTCATATATTTGCAAACCTCGGTGTCGCAGTTGCAGTCACGGATACAACGCCGCGCCAGGCCGATGGAGCGGGGTATTGCTGAAGACTACCTGCTCAAGTTATCCGAGTCGTACACACGCTATTTTTATGATTACAGTGAATCACCACTGTTGATTGTCAACAGCGATCGATTCGACTTTGCCGGCAATGCCGAGCATTTTCAGATGCTGGTAAAACGCGTTGAATCGATGCGCGGCGGCAAGGAATATTTCAACGCCGCCTGACGGCGCGCCGCGGGAGCTGGTGGATATGGAAATTATTTCAACAATTGTGGCCCTGCGCTTGCGGCTGGCCGGACAGGCGGGCGTCGGATTTGTGCCGACCATGGGCAATCTTCACGCCGGCCATATCAACCTCGCACAAATTGCGCGCGAAAAAGTCGGTGCAACGGGCTGTGTTGTTGTGTCGATATTTGTCAATCGCCTTCAGTTTGGTCCGAATGAAGATTTTGATCGATACCCGCGAACATTTGCCGGCGACTGCGAGAAATGCGCGGCGGCGGGCGTCGATATTGTGTTTGCGCCGGACGAGGCGGAACTGTACCCCGTTCCGCAGCACTATTTTGTTGAACCGCCGGACGTGCAGCATTTGCTCGATGGCGCAGTCCGGCCCGGCCATTTTCGCGGGGTTGCGACCGTGGTATTAAAGCTATTTAATGCCGTGCAACCACGGGTCGCCGTCTTTGGCAAAAAAGATTACCAGCAATGCCGCGTGCTGGTCGGCATGGTTGAGCAATTCAACCTGCCCGTTGAAATGGTATTGGCAGACACGGTTCGGGCGCCGGATGGTCTGGCGCTGTCGTCACGCAACGGCTATTTGACGGCGGTCGAACGGTTGGAAGCGCCGCGCCTGATTGACGTGTTGAATTCCATCAAG
>JANPDI010000054.1:0-2112 GCA_031431435.1 Burkholderiales bacterium | reverse complement strand
GAAAAAGCTGAACGAGAATCGTACCGGTTCGCTGCTCGATTTCATTGAAGACTTCACCAACCGTTTCCCGCGGTATGTTGACGAATACGAAACGCTGCTGACCGACAATCGCATTTGGAAACAACGGTTGGTTGATATTGGAATCGTCACGCCGGAACGTGCGCTGCAACTGGGCTTTACCGGGCCGATGCTGCGGGGCTCGGGCATTGCCTGGGATTTGCGCAAAAAACAGCCATACGAAGTTTATGACCGGATGGACTTTGATATTCCGGTCGGCACCAATGGTGACTCTTACGATCGTTATTTGGTGCGTGTGCAGGAGTTTCGTGAGTCGAACCGGATCATCAAGCAATGTGTTGATTGGCTGCGCAAAAACCCCGGCCCGGTCATCTCGACCGACCACAAGGTTGCGCCGCCGTCGCGTGAAGGCATGAAAGCCAACATGGAAGAGTTGATTCACCACTTCAAACTCTTTACTGAAGGCTTTCACGTGCCGCCAGGTGAGGTGTATGCCGCGGTCGAGCATCCAAAGGGCGAATTCGGCATTTATTTGATGTCGGATGGCGCCAACAAACCGTACCGTCTAAAAATCCGTGCGCCAGGTTACGCGCATCTCGCGTCGCTCGATGAAATGTCGCGTGGTCACATGATCGCCGACGTGGTGACGATCATTGGTACGCAGGACATTGTGTTTGGCGAGATTGACAGGTGACCCGGCCATGACAATTATCGACAGCCGTGTGCGAAATATCGACGAACTCACCCTCGAGTCATTTGAGCAGGGTGAAAAATTTGCCGGTGCCGGTACCCGTGTTGGGGCACTGTTGGGCGCTAAGGATTTGGGTTATTCGTACGACGTGGTGCCGCCCGGCAAACGTTCGTGTCCGTTCCACAGCCACCGCGCCGAAGAAGAAATGTTTTTTATCGTCAAGGGGTCGGGCACGCTGCGGTATGGCAACGAGTCGCGCAAGATCCGTGCAGGCGACTTTATTTGCTGCCCGACCGGCGGTGCCGAGACGGCGCATCAGATCGTCAACGACTCGGATGCCGATCTGGCGTATCTCTCGGTGAGCACCATGATGCCGGCTGAAGTATGCGAGTACCCGGATTCGAAAAAAATCGGCTCCTACGGCGTTGGCACCACACGTCTAAGGCATCTTACCGACGTGTCCGCCAACGTTGATTACTGGAAAGGCGAATAGCTGTGTTGTCAGACTTGTGCAAACAAAAAATTGATCGCGAGCTTGCCAAATACCCCGCCGATCAGCGCCAATCGGCGGTGATGTCGGCGCTGGCGATTGTGCAGGATGAACGCGCCTGGCTGTCTACCGAATCGATGGACGAGGTCGCGACCTATATTGGTATGCCGCCGATCGCGGTCTATGAGGTGGCGACGTTTTACAATATGTACAACCTGAAGCCGATGGGCCAATCCAAGATCACCGTTTGCACCAATCTTCCCTGTGCGCTGTCGGGCGGTGTTGCCGCCGCGGAATATTTACAGGCGAAGCTGGGTGTCGGTTGGAAAGAGATGACCCGCGACGGTAAATTCACGCTGGTGGAAGGTGAATGTATGGGGGCCTGCGGTGACGCGCCGGTGTTGACCGTCAACAACAAGCGCATGTGCGGTTCGATGTCGAATCAAAAACTCGATGCGCTGGTTGAGGAGCTGTCCAAATGACCAAGCTGATCGACTACGGTCCGGACGCGGTCATCATGGCCGGCATTACCGGCGACAACTGGCGGATAAAGGATTACGAATCGCGCGACGGTTATGTCGCATTAAAAAAGATTTTTGCCGAAGGCATCAAGTCGGAAGACGTGATTGCAGAGGTCAAAAAGTCCGCATTGCGTGGGCGTGGCGGTGCGGGTTTTCCGACCGGCTTGAAATGGAGCTTCATGCCACGTGCGTTTCCGGGTGCCAAATACCTTGTGTGTAATACCGACGAGGGCGAACCCGGCACGTTCAAAGATCGCGACATCATCCGCTACAACCCGCATGCGCTGATTGAGGGCATGATCATCGCGGCATACGCAATGGGGATTCCGGTCGGATACAACTATATCCACGGCGAGATCTGGGCCGACTATGAGCGGTTTGAAGACGCGTTG
>JANPDI010000053.1:0-22801 GCA_031431435.1 Burkholderiales bacterium | reverse complement strand
CACCAAAACGACTGGTGGGTGCTGAGGGGCTCGAACCCCCGACATTCGCCTTGTAAGGGCGACGCTCTACCAGCTGAGCTAAGCACCCGGAAAAGTCTGCTAGTTTAACGCATCTTTGAGTGCTTTACCAGCGCGGAACTTCGGAACCTTTGCTGCCTTGATCTTGATTGCCGCGCCGGTGCGCGGATTGCGGCCACTGCGCGCCGCACGTTTGCCGACGTAAAAGGTGCCGAAACCAACCATCGTGACCATCTGGCCCTTCTTCAGCGAGCCACGAACGGCAGCGATAACGGCTTCAACTGCACGACCAGCGGCAGCTTTGGAAATATCGGCGGATTTTGAAACCGTTTCGATCATCTCGGTCTTGTTCACTGGCAACCTCTCTGAGTGGAATATGCGGGCTATTTAATAACGTGTAACAAAAATGTTTGTTACCTGGAAATCGGCGGCGGTCAATTTTATGCGCACCTGAAATTTGTTGCATGCAACATTTGGAAACGATTCGCGACCACCATGCGAATCTTATTTTATAGCGTTTTGGCGGGATTTGTGTCAACAAAATGGACGGCGGCAACGCGGTGTTGACCAGCTGTCCCATGCACTTGATGGTGCCGCCGCATTGCAACAAGGACGCTGTGACAATTTGCAAAAGACCACAACATCCTTCTGGCGCGCGACAACCCGGCGATGTCCCGGCTCGCGGCGCCTAGTGTTTTGTCACAATCGGTTTTTCGTCTTTCTTGGTTTCTTTGCTCGCCACAACGGCGTTGTCGGCGGCAGGCGCATCACCGTCGACAATCGGAACCGGTTTTCTCTCGAGCGCCAATTCCAGCACTTTGTCGATCCAGCGTACCGGCAGAATGGTGAGATCGCGGGTGATTTCAATCGGAATCTCGGCAAGATCTTTTTGATTTTCCTCTGGGATCAGCACGGTTTTGATCCCACCACGTGCGGCGGCCAGCAGCTTTTCTTTCAGCCCGCCGATCGGCAGAACTTCCCCGCGCAACGTGATCTCTCCGGTCATGGCAACGTCACATCGCACTGGAATCCCGGTCAATACAGACACCAGCGCAGTCGCGATCGCAATACCCGCCGACGGCCCGTCCTTTGGCGTGGCACCTTCTGGCAAATGCACGTGAAGGTCATTCTTTTCATAAAAATCATTGGCGATACCCAGCGACTTGGCGCGGGCACGAACCACTGAGATGGCCGCTTCGATGGATTCTTGCATCACATCGCCCAGCTTGCCGGTGCGTTTGATCACACCCTTGCCCGGCAACACCGCAGTTTCAACGGTAAGCAATTCGCCACCGACCTCTGTCCACGCGAGCCCGGTTACCTGGCCGACCTGGTTGGTCTTTTCTGCAATACCATACGAATATCGACGTACGCCAAGATACTTGTCGAGATTTTTTACCGTAACCAATGACTTACCTTCTTTGGCCTTGGTCAGATGAATCTTGACCACCTTGCGGCAGATTTTGGCGATTTCGCGGTCCATGCCGCGCACCCCTGCTTCGCGGGTGAAATAACGCGCGATGTCGCGCAATGCATGGTCGGCGACGGCGAGTTCATTTTCCTTTACGCCGTTTGCCTTCATTTGTTTCGGCAGCAGGTATTGACGGGCAATATGCACCTTTTCATCTTCCGTATATCCCGACAAGCGGATGACTTCCATCCGGTCGAGCAATGCGGGCGGGATGTTGTAGGAATTTGATGTTGCCACAAACATCACGTCGGACAAATCAAAATCGACCTCGACGTAGTGATCCTGAAAGGTATGGTTTTGCTCGGGGTCCAGCACTTCGAGCAGCGCGCTCGCCGGGTCGCCGCGAAAATCCATGCCCATCTTGTCGACTTCATCGAGCAGGAACAGCGGATTGCGCACACCCACCTTGGTCATGTTTTGCAAAATCTTGCCGGGCATCGAGCCGATGTATGTACGCCGGTGACCACGAATCTCGGATTCATCCCTGACGCCACCGAGTGACATGCGCACAAATTTGCGGTTGGTCGCTTTGGCAATCGATTGTCCCAGCGATGTCTTGCCAACGCCCGGGGGGCCGACCAGACAAAGAATCGGCGCCTTTAATTTATCGACACGCGACTGCACTGCAAGATATTCAACAATCCGCTCCTTGATCTTCTCGAGTCCGTAATGGTCGGCGTCGAGTACTTTTTCGGCATTGCCAAGATCATTCGAAACCTTGGATTTTTTCTTCCAAGGCAAATTCACAACGGTGTCAATATAGTTCCGCACCACGGTTGCTTCGGCTGACATGGGCGACATCAGCTTCAATTTTTTCAGCTCGGCCTCACATTTAACACGCGCCTCCTTGGCCATGTGTGCCGCCTTGATTTTTTTCTCCAACTCGTCGATATCCGCGCCTTCCTCGGTTTCGCCGAGTTCCTTTTGGATCGCCTTCACCTGCTCATTGAGGTAATACTCGCGCTGCGACTTTTCCATCTGCCGTTTGACGCGACCGCGGATGCGTTTTTCAACCTGCAGGATATCGATCTCGGTTTCAAGCAAACCGAGCAATTGCTCGAGACGCAGCGGCACATCAAAATTCTCGAGAATCTGCTGCTTTTGCTCAAGCTTCAGCGGCAGATGTGCGGCGATGGTGTCGGACAGGCGGCTGGCACTTTCGATTCCGGACAATGAGGTCAATACTTCGGCAGGGATCTTCTTGTTGAGTTTGACGTACTGGTCAAACTGGCCGAACAGACTGCGGCGCATTGCCTCAATTTCATTGTTATCCGCCTCGGCCTGCAGGATCGGCGTGATGTCGGCTTCGTAGTTTTCCTTGACCGACAGGACATGATTAATCCGTGCGCGGTGAATTCCCTCAACCAACACCTTGACGGTGCCATCAGGCAATTTCAACATTTGCAAAATGGACGCAACGGAGCCCACATCGTACAAATCCTTCGGCGACGGGTCGTCATTGGCGGCGGATTTTTGCGCGACCAGCACGACGTTTTTGCCCTCTTCCATGGCCGCTTCAAGCGCCTTGATGGAGCGTGGACGACCCACAAACAGCGGGATCACCATATGCGGGAACACCACCACATCGCGCAACGGCAGTAGAGGAAGAATTTGCGGTTCGTTATCAGCGGAAATCATAGGTCAGCCCGGGAGAAAGATGGCACCAAAACGGCATTGGTGCGGGAAATGGAGAAGATGCTGGGTAGATGGGGATCAGACCCCAAAAATGCAAGCACGGGCCTGCCCTGTTATGAATCAGCGCCAACCACCTTGGGTTGTTCGGAATACATCAGCAACGGTTTATGGTCGCCGGTGATCGTGCCTTCGTCAACGATGACCTTTTCAACGTTGTTCATCGACGGCAAATCAAACATGACATCCAGCAGCGCCTGCTCGATGATTGAACGCAGTCCACGTGCACCGGTCTTGCGCTCAAGTGCGCGTTTTGAAATCGCCGCCAATGCGGTTTCGCGAAACTCAAGAGACACACCCTCCATGGCAAACAATTTTTCATATTGCTTGGTGAGCGCATTTTTTGGCTCGGTCAAGATACGCACCAACGCCTTGATATCCAACTCTTCGAGTGTGGCAACCACCGGCAGGCGCCCGACAAACTCCGGGATCAGACCGTATTTGATGAGGTCTTCAGGCTCCACGTCGCGCAGCAACTGGTTGGTCGCATTGCGATCCGCGTCACTGCGGACATCTGCGCCAAAGCCGATGCCAACCTTATCGGTACGGTTTTGAACGACCTTTTCCAGACCGCTGAATGCCCCGCCGCAAATAAACAGAATATTGGTGGTGTCGAGTTGGACAAATTCTTGATTCGGATGTTTGCGGCCGCCCTGCGGTGGTACCGACGCAATCGTACCCTCGATAAGCTTTAGCAGCGCCTGCTGGACGCCCTCGCCGGACACATCACGCGTGATTGACGGGTTGTCGGATTTTCTTGAAATCTTGTCAATCTCATCAATATAGACAATGCCACGCTGCGCTTTTTCAACGTCGTAGTCGCACTTTTGCAGGAGCTTCTGAATGATGTTTTCAACGTCCTCGCCAACATAACCGGCCTCGGTCAATGTTGTTGCATCTGCGATCACAAACGGCACGTTGAGCAATCTTGCGAGCGTTTGCGCCAACAGCGTCTTGCCGGAGCCGGTTGGCCCGATCAACAGAATATTCGACTTGGCGAGCTCAACCTCGGCATCTTTTGGGCTGCTTTTTAACCGTTTGTAATGGTTATAAACGGCAACCGAAAGAATTTTTTTCGCCTGCAACTGGTCGATTACGTACTCGTCCAGGATGTTGCAAATTTCGTGCGGCGTGGGCAGCTCGTGTTTGGCCGATTTGGCATTTGGGTCGGCCTGCGCCTCTTCACGAATGATGTCGTTGCACAGATCGATGCATTCATCACAAATGAACACCGACGGGCCCGCGATGAGTTTTCTCACCTCGTGCTGGCTCTTCCCGCAGAAAGAACAGTACAACAACTTCTCGCCGGATTTTTCTGACATGCCGCGCCTTTTCCCGTCACTCAACCAATCGTTGGGAAAAACCGCCGTGCCACGAGGGGCCCGAGTATCGCAGGCGTTCCACCACCTGCCGATTTACCCAAGCCTAAACCTGGGTACGGCTTTCCAATATGCGGTCGATGATACCGTATTTTTGAGCGTCTTCAGCAGACAGGAAATTATCGCGATCCGTGTCCCTTTCTACCGTCTCAATCGGCTGGCCGGTGTGCTTGGCCATGATCTCGTTGAGACGTTGTTTCAGGAATAAAGTCTCCTTGGCATGTATGGCGATATCTGACGCCTGACCGCGGAAGCCGCCCGACACCTGATGAATCATCACACGCGAATTCGGCAGACACAATCGTTTACCTTTGGCGCCGGCGGCGAGCAAAAAAGCACCCATGCTGGCGGCAAATCCGGTACACATTGTAGACACATCAGGTCGGATGAATTGCATCGTGTCGTACATTGCCAGGCCGGCCGTCACCGACCCGCCCGGCGAATTAATGTACAGCGAAATATCCTTGTCCGGATTTTCACTTTCCAGGAACAGCATTTGTGCGACGATCAGATTGGCGGTGGCATCATTGACTTCACCAACCAGGAAAATGACGCGCTCTTTCAACAGCCGCGAGTAAATGTCAAAGGCACGCTCGCCACGGCCGGATTGCTCAATGACCATCGGGATGTAACCCAGCCCCTGTGTCTCGTACTGATCACGGTGGCCCGGCGCCATGCCGGTCAAGTCAAAAGCGCGCGATTGAAAATCGTTAAAACTTTTCATTGTTTCTCCAAATGTTGGTACCGCGCCGCGCTGCGCCCGTTGGCAATCAGCACACTAACGCTTTATTTCCATGACTTCGTCGAACGATTGGGCGGGCGTTGAAACCGTCATTTGCTTGCTTGCCCATTCAACGACGTTATCTTCCAGCACCATCGATTCAACTTCGGCCAGCCGCTGCGGATCGCTGTAGTACCAGCGCACCATTTGTGTCGGATCCTCAAAACTCTCTGCGTGCTCTTCCACCATGACCCGAATCTGTTCGGGCTTGGCACGCAATTCGTTTTGCTTGACCACTTCACTCAGGATCAGTCCCAGCTTTACGCGTTGTTCGGCACGTTCGACAAACAACTCGGTTGGCAGTTGCAAATCCTTGGTGGTCATCCCGCGCGCCTCTAAATCCTTGACCGCCTGTTCCTGCAACCGGCCGACTTCGTTTTCGACCAACGAACGCGGCAATTCCAACTCACTGACTTCGGCCAGCGCCGCCATGACTTGATCTTTAACTTTGGCCTGCAAACGTTTTTTCAACTCCCGGCCGAGATTTGCCTTGATTTCCGCGCGCATTGTCTCGACGTTGCCGTCGGTGACGCCCAGCGTTTTGGCAAATTCTTCAGCGATTTCGGGGAGTTTTGGCGCATTCACCACCTTCACGGTGACGGTAAATTGCACCGTTTTGCCAGCCAACTCGGGCTGGTAATCAGCCGGAAAGGTCAAATCAAACGTCTTTTGTTCGGCACCGGACATGCCGATCAGCGCCGCTTCGAAATCAGGCAACATGCGGCCTTCACCGAGCACAACACCAAAATTTTCGGCCTCACCACCTTTAAACGGCGTGCCATCAAGCTTGCCGAGAAAGTCGACCACCAAAAAATCGCCTTTTTGTGCAGCCCGGTCCGCCTTGTCGTACGAAGCACGCTGCTTTTGCAGCGTATGCAGGGTGTTCTCGACGTCCTTTTCGCCCACCGAAACATCAGGACGCAGCAACGGCTTGCCGGCAAGCGAACCGATCTTGACCTCGGGGTAAATTTCGAAGGTCGCGGTAAATTCAAATTTGTCTGCTGATTCACCCGAATTTACCGGCGCAAATCGCGGGTATCCGGCAATGCGCAGCTGCTGCTTTTGCACTTCGGCAGCGAATGATTTTTGCACCACGTCAGACATCACCTCCTGACGAACCTGAAATCCATACTGGTTGGCGACAATATTGAATGGCACCTTGCCGGGACGAAACCCGGACATTTTGGCGGTACGCGCGATGTGCTTCAGGCGCGAATTAATTTCCGATTCGATATCAGTCGCGGGAAGCGAAAGGTGGATATTGCGTTCCAGATTATTCGCGGCTGGTGAGGTTTGCGCTTGCATATTACGTTCCTGTATTCCTGAGAAATGACCATCAAACTTGATGCACCCGCCAGACTTGAAAGCGGTGCCATCAACACGAGAAACCAATCAAAAAATGGTGCGAGTGGAGGGACTCGAACCCACACACCTTACGGCGCTGGAACCTAAATCCAGTGCGTCTACCAATTCCGCCACACTCGCACGTGTCTACTGAAGCTGGGTAGCCGTAAATTATACCCGATTCACGCGGGCTTTCAGCGGACAAAGTCCCAACCGCCGCCAATCCGCGCCTATAATCCGCTGCGATCTCGCGCCCTTCAAATCATCAAATCACATAGAGCGGTCCGCTTCGCCGTCCCAACCACCTGCCATCCTTTGCGCCGTGCCCGTCGAACACTACGAAAATTTTCCCGTTGCATCGATCCTGCTGCCGAGGCATCTCAGGGGTCCGGTCGAGGTGATCTATGCGTTTGCGCGCAGCGCGGATGATTTTGCCGACGAGGGTGACCTGCCGGCGGCAGATCGTTTGTCAAAATTGACACAATATTTGGTGGAGCTCGACAAGATTGAGCAGTCGCAAGCAAGCGATTTGCCGTTGTTTCAGGCCCTCGGCGGGTTGATACAAACCCATCATTTGCCGATATCGTTGTTTCGCGATCTTTTGGACGCATTTATGCAGGACGTCACGCAGACCGGTTATGCCGACTTTGCGCAGCTGATGGACTATTGCCGCCGCTCGGCGAATCCGATCGGCCGCTTGCTGTTGCACCTGTTCGTCGAAGCCACGCCTGCCAATCTTGCCATGAGCGACGACATCTGTTCTGCGTTGCAATTGATCAACCACTGGCAGGATGTTGGCATCGACTGGCAAAAAAACGCTATCGGGCGCGTTTATTTGCCACAAGATGAATTGCGTCGGTTTGGCCTCAGCAACAACGACATTGCCGCCGGCATCACGTCCGCCGCCTGGCAAAAAATGATGGCGTTTCAAACCGACCGGGCACGAACCATGATGCGGCGCGGTGCGCCGTTGTCGCACAAAATGACCGGACGTTTTGGCGCGGAATTGCGGCTTATTGTGGCGGGCGGCCTTGCCGTTCTGGATAAAATTGACGCCGTAAATGGCGACGTGTTTCGCCACCGCCCGACACTTTCCAAATGGGATTGGCTGAGGATTGCGCCACCTGCAATAATGAAACTGACATGACCCCCGACGACTATTGCGCCCAGAAAGCCGCCGCCAGTGGCTCCAGCTTCTATTACAGCTTCCGTTTCCTGCCGCAGGAGCGGCGCCGCGCAATCACGGCGCTATATGCGTTTTGCCGCGAAGTTGATGACATCGCCGACGATGTCACCGACCACAATGTTGCACGTGCCAAACTTGGTTGGTGGCGCGCCGAGGTTGCCAATCTGTTTGCCGGCCATCCCACCCACCCGGTGAGCAAGGCGTTGCTGCCGGCAACCCGGCATTTCCAGATCGACGCCGTACGCCTGAATGAAATCATCGACGGGATGGAAATGGACCTGACCAAGAAGCGCTACCGCGATTGGGAAGAATTGCATCTCTACTGTCACCGTGTCGCCGGCGTTGTCGGGCAGTTATCGGCAAGTATTTTTGGCTACAGCAACCCAAAAACGCTTGAGTACGCCGAGAACCTCGGACTTGCGTTTCAGATGACCAACATCATTCGCGACGTCGGCGAGGACGCGCGTCGGGACCGGATTTATCTGCCACAAGTCGAGCTCGACCAATTTAATGTTTCCCAGGCCGACATATTGGCCGCCAATCATTCGCTGCAATTTCAGCAGCTCATGGCGTTTCAAAGTGCGCGGGCAAAGTCGTTGTACAACAAGGCGTTCGAGGCACTTTTGCCTGAAGACCGACGCCCACAGCGGCCCGGCATGATTATGTCGGCCATTTATCGCACTTTGCTCGATGAAATTGAGCGTGACGGGTTCAAGGTACTCAATCAACGCATTTCTCTGACGCCGATTCGCAAATTGTGGCTGGCCTGGAAAACATGGGTGACCGCATAAACATGTTGCCAACGATATTGGCAAAGGCCGGCGCGTGGGCAAAATAGCCGTTGTCGGTGGCGGCTACTCAGGCATGGCCGCCGCGGTCCGCATCGCCGAATGTGGCGGTATACCGGTCGTTTTTGAAAGTGCACGCATACTCGGCGGACGCGCACGACGGGTCGACTATCAGGGCCGCGTGCTCGACAACGGTCAACATATTTTATCCGGCGCCTACCGCGAGTTATTGCGCCTGATGGACGTGATCGGCCTGTCGTCAAATGTGTACGAACGGGTGCCGTTGCGGCTGTTGATGCCGCCCGGTTTTGCCATGCGCGCACCGCTGCTGCCGGCGCCGCTTCACATGGCGTTTGCACTGTTGACGGCGAGAGGATTGTCTTGGCGCGATCGGTTCAGCGCGATTCGGATGATGCGTGCGCTGGAGAAAAGCCGCTTTGTGGTTGACGCGAAGCTGACCGTCCGTGCATTGTTGGCGCAACATCACCAGTCTTCGAATTTGATCGATTATTTGTGGCAACCGCTGACCATCTCGGCACTCAACACGCCAACGGCGACCGCCTCGGCGCAAGTATTTGTGAACGTCCTGCGCGATGCGCTGGCTGGCGAACGCGAGGCCAGCGATCTGTTGTTGCCGAGGGTGGATTTGACCGCGTTATTTCCGGCGCCGGCCGCGGCATGGGTGATTGAACACGGCGGCCAGGTCAGACTCGGCGAGCGCGTATTGTCAATTACCGCGGCAGATGACGCGGTAACACTTGCAAGCGGCACATCGACCGAACAATTCGACGCCGTGATCATCGCCGTCGGGCCACATCAACGGACGGAATTCCAATCGGTCATTCGTGGTTCGGATGGCGCCACAGGCCCTCCACTGCTGCCGGCATTTGCGCCGCCTGCAATTGCGCCGCTCGCATTTGAGCCAATAACGACGATCTATTTCGGCTTCGACAGCAAGACGCAATTGCCTGCAGCCATGTTCGGCCAGCCATATGGTGTTGCGCAATGGTTCTTTGACCGGCGCCAGTTGTCGGAACACCCGCAGGCAAATGAGCTCGTTGTCGCCGCCATCATTTCCGCGTCAGGGCATCACGACAACCTCGACAACGCGTCGCTGGCGGCGGTGGTGCTGGGCGAACTTCGACAGTTTGTTGCATCGCTACCCGATCCGGTCTGGCAAAAAATCATCCGCGAAAAATTCGCCACCTTCGCCTGCACACCCGATGCGCCGCGCCCTTCTCATTTGACGGCGTCGCCGCGCGTGTTGCTGGCCGGCGACGATATTGCCAATCCGCTGCGCAACTATCCGGCGACGTTGGAAGGCACCGTCCGAAACGGCGTTGCCGCCGCTGACGCCGCACTCGCTTATCTTCGGAACCGCAATGAATAACACCGCCAACATGGCCGACTGCCGTAGCATGCCCGCCGATTTCCATCCCGCCGCCGACTGTCTCAAGGATCGGGTGATATTGGTGACCGGCGCCTCCGGCAGCATCGGCCGTGTTGCGGCGATCAACTTTGCAAAACACGGTGCAACGGTCATTTTGCATGGCCGAAAAGCCGCGCGCCTTGAAACGGTTTATGACGCCATCGAAGACGCGGGCTTTGCGCAACCGGCGAACTTGATATTGGATTTTTTGTCCGCGACTGATGCTGATTATCTCGGATTCGCCGAAACGATCTTCGCCAGCTTTAAGCGGCTCGACGGCATCTTTCACGCCGCCAGCCACATGGAGCCGTTAAGTCCGCTCGCGACGCAAACCCTGACCAGCTGGAACGCCCATCTTGCGGTCAACCTTGTCGCGCCGGTCGCCATCACGCGCGCTTGTTTACCGATGCTCAAGCGCGCGCAGGGCGACAACGCCAATGTTGTATTTCTGACCGAGACCCATGCGGTCGACGCCAAAGCCTATTGGGGCGCATTTGCGACCAGTAAGGCAGCGCTTGGCAATATCGTGACGATATGGAACGACGAACTTTCGGCTGATTCACCACTGCGTTTGCGACTGCTTGTGCCCGGCCCAATTGCGTCACAAATGCGCGCAATGAGTCACCCGGGCGAGCTGGCATCAACCCTGCCGACGGTTGAATCCCTGAATCCGCATCTGTTGTATCTGATCAGCGGTGCTGCACCGAAGGATGCACCGTTCTTGTTTCGAACGTAACGTGCCAACCCGTAATTCGGGTATTGGCGACAGTGCCTTCCCGCGTTTGAGACATGCCTTGCGCCAGATGCCCGACAAATCCATGGGATACCGCGATTTGTATTCGGGTTGGTCTGATTATTGGGTAAACTAAGACAAATATTGAATCGCGACAGCCGCGAACGGCATTGGGCGGTAAGCCTATGCAAGATCAGTGGCGTCATAACGCACTCGGTAGCCATCTATGTACGTTTTTTTGTACGCTTCATGCATGTCATACCAGACCATTCAAGTTCGCCGATCGGCGGCAGGCGATGATTCGCGCCGTTGCTGCTTCATGGCCGTGACAATGAGGTGTTCATGAGCACGTCGATGGATCAGGGCAATCGCACCTTCATCGGCAGCGTGGTGTTTGTCGACATCGTCGGCTACTCGAAAAAATCCGTGACCGACCAGATCACAATGAAGGACCGGTTTACGGCTCTGTTGTCAGATTCTCTGAAGGATGTTTCGCTCGAACAAAGGATTATTCTTGACACTGGTGACGGTGCCGCGCTGAGCTTTATCGGCGATCCTGAAGATGCGCTGTTTGTCGGCATGAATATCCGCGACCTGCTGAAACGACAGACCCCGGACGCGGCCGAACCGACCGACGATTCGACTTCGTCCGGCAGCGATCTGTTTCTGCGCATCGGCATCAATCTCGGTCCCATCAAGTTGGTGCGCGACATCAACGGGCAACCCAATATTGTCGGCGACGGCATCAATGTGGCGCAACGCATCATGAGTTTTGCACGCCCCGGCCAGGTGGTGGTGTCGCGCTCGTTTTACGACGTCGTGTCGGTTATCTCCGACGAATACGCACAGTTATTCAAGTATGAAGGCTCGCGCACCGACAAACATGTGCGTGAGCATGAGATCTATATTGTCGGCGACTCGGCGGCGGCTTTCAACAAAGCCAAGTCCGGCATGGAAGACCGTGCGGCCGCAACCAACCCGCCCGGCAAACACGCTACTGGTGGCGCAAAAAAAACCGGCAAACCGGCGCGGCTTAAAACAGACAATGACGAAGCCGAAACAGAGGGCATTCCGTTTTTGCAAGACAAGAAAAAACTGACCATCGTGGGCGGCGTCCTTGGGACATTGGTGATTGTGCTCGCCGTGATGTTGGCTTTCAAAAAGCCTTCGCAGCCAGAGCCACTAAAGGTCGAGATGGTCGCAGCGGTGGCGGCGGCCAAGCCGCCAGTTGATCCCGGTGCCGCGCCCGTTGCTGGCGCTGTGCCGCCATCTGGGCTGCCGTCCGCAACCGCAAACCCTTCAACTGGTGCCGCACAAACCGTCAATTCGTTGCCCCAGGCGACGGATGCTGCCAAGCCGTTGGCCAAGGCTGACGCGCCAAAAGTTGACCCGGTCAAGGCCGAACCGCCGAAGGTGGTGGTTGCCCAGGGCTCAATCAGCTTTTCCATACAGCCATGGGGGGAGGTACTGATCAACGGCAAGTCTATCGGCACATCACCACCGATCAAGCTGCACAAGCTGGTGCCCGGCAAATACAAGGTGGAAGTTCGCAACTCGACGTTTACCCCGCTGGTCACCACGGTTGAGGTGAAGCCAAAAGAAGAACTGACGATTCGTCACCAATTCAAATAGTTGAGGCCGACATGAACAATCAATCTCAGCGTCCCATTTCCCATCGCATATCACGGCCGCATCAATGGCTGCTTGTTTCGGCGCTTTGCGCACTGCTTGCCGGTTGCGTCGCGCCACCAACGGCACCCACTGCGCCGTCGCCTGATGAGATCGCCAAACAACAACGCGTGGAACGTGCCAACACCAATTATGTCGAGGGACTGAAGCTTTACGAGAGCGGCAGTTATGACGACGCCATCAAGAATTTTCTGTTGGCGCTTGATAGCGGTGTGTTAACTGCCGTCCAACAACTGGCCTCGCGCAAACACATGGCGTTTATCTATTGCGTTTCCAACCGCGAAGCCAACTGCAGGGAAGAATTCGAAAAATCATTTGTCATCGATCCAAAATTTGAACTTAGCCCCGCCGAGGCCGGTCACCCTGTCTGGGGACCGGTGTTCCGCAACGTCAAAGGCGACCTTGAGGCCAAGCGGACCGGTCGCTCGATATTTTCACCGGCGGCCAAGGCACCCACCGCGGCTGAAAAACTGATGATTGAGGCGATGACAGCCTATGACGCGGCCGACTATGTCAAATCAGTCAAGATTTTTCAGGACGCCTTAAAAGAGACTTTGCCACCGGATGAACAACTCAAGGCACGCAAATTTACCGCGTTCAGTTACTGCCTGAGCAATCGCATGACGCTTTGCCAGCAAGAGTTTGAAAAGATACTGCAATCAAAGCCCGACTATGAACTTGCCGCGGCTGAAGCCGGCCATCCATCCTGGGGGCCGTCGTTTCGGCGGGCAAAAGCGCGCGCCAAAGCACCCGCCGTAAAACCATCGTCACCCGCCGCACCAGCAGCAGCGACTTCACCCAATGTGCCGCCAAAGAAATAATAGATTCCATCCATGGCAATGATTGAAACGCTCGGCCGCTACAAGATACTCTCTGTCATTGGTCAGGGCGCGATGGGCGTCGTCTACAGGGCAATTGATCCGGCGATTGACCGTCCCGTCGCCATCAAAACCATTAACCTGACGCTTAACTCTGATGATCTGGCTGAATATGAAGCCCGTTTTCAGCAGGAAATCAAGGCTGCCGGCCGGCTCAATCATCCCAACATCGTCACCATTTTTGACGTCGGCAAGAATGAAACCGTTGCCTACATGGCGATGGAACTGCTCGATGGCAAGGAACTGAAAGACATTCTCCACGATAGCGGCCGGCCAAAGGTCATCGATACGGTCGACTGGATCGGTCAGATCGCCAGCGGTCTCTCAATGGCCCACGACCACGACATCATTCACCGCGACGTCAAGCCGTCCAACATCATGATCGTCAAGGGTGGGTACGCCAAGATCACCGACTTTGGCATCGCACGCATGACCGCTTCTGCCGTCAAAACCATGACCGGCCTGATCCTCGGGTCGCCGAGATATATGTCGCCCGAGCAGGTCATCGGCAAAAATCTCGACCATCGCACCGATATTTTCTCACTCGGGGTTGTGCTCTATGAGGCGCTCACTGCGGTGCCGCCGTTTGACGGCGACAACGTCAACGCCATCATGTATGCAACGGTTAATCACACCGCAAACCCGCCGTCCGTGCTGAACACCGATGTGCCGACCATGCTGGATCTGATTGTTGCCAAGGCGCTGGCAAAGGCGGTTGATGAACGTTATCAGTCGATGCGTGAATTTGCCGAGGATCTAAGCGAAGTCAAACGAATCATCGGCGCGCAGCAGCCGGCAAAAAAAGTGATCGCACATGATGTGCCGGCACAGCCAAAACCGGCGGCGATCGATGCGCTTGGTGTCGGCGTTGGGCGCTTCAAGAAAACCGAGGACGAGCCGCCGGTTGCGCCGTTGACACTCGCCAAAAAATTTGACTCATTTGACGCCACCATGAAACTGGCGGCGATGACCAAGCAAACCGAGGTGTTTGCAAAATATATCTCTGATACAAAAAAAATGCGCGCCTATTCCGGCGATATTCCGGCCTCCCTGACTGGCAAACCGGCACCCGCCAAACCCGCGCTAACCCCGAATTCGCCGGTTGATACGGCGACGGTGCCGATTGCGCAAATGGCGGAAATGGAACTTGCGGCACGTGCGTATGCGGCAAAACAAGCCAGGGAACAGGCGGATATTGATCTTGGTGACGAAATCGAAAACGCCGCTGCCGCAAAGGCAATCGAACATGCGAAGACAGATGTGCCGCCTCCTGCGGCAGATGCTGATAAAAGGACACCGTCCGAAATGCCGCCGCCGCCGCCCAACCCGGTGGTGCCACTGGTCATCATCGGCGTATTGGCGGTACTCGCCATTGGTTTGTTGGTCACGCTGTTGGTGCGTTGAAAACAAAGTCACCACATGCATACTGATCCACGGCGGGTCGCCAACTTTCTGGCCTGCGCCGGCACGATTCCGTTTGTGGTTGCCGCAATTATTCTGTTGTTTGGCAACATGCTGGGTTTGGGCATGCTGCGGCCGCTCGCCGCACAGGGCATCACCACCTACGCGGCAATCATTGTTTCGTTCCTGGGCGGCATCCAGTGGGGTCTCGGTATCGCCACCTATGAGCAGCAGCCGCAAACCGCACGTTCATTGTTCACACTATCGGTGGTGCCCAGTTTGCTGGCGTGGGCGATGCTGTTTTTGCCGGCATCGACGTCGCGTATCGTTGTGGCAATTTTTCTGGTCGGCTTTGTTTGGATTATCGACTCGCTGCTGTATTTGCAAAAAGTCATTCCGCCGTGGTTTTTCAAACTCCGGTGTATTGTGTCCGGCGTCGTAATCGTGTCATTGATTGCAGCGCTGGTCAGCTAGATTGCGGTGATCATCGCCGGCCGGCCGGCGATGGCGAATGCACCACGATTTCCATGATTTTTGGCACCCCGGGTTGGACCCGTTTCAAGGCGGGTCGCGGCGCACCAGTCGTTCAACAATATCGCAGAACTCCTCGGTCACGTTTGCCTTGAAGATCACCTCGCGCACACCAGCCTCCGCGGCCATCGTCTGCAATTTTTCATCGACGAATCCCGACGCCACCGCAATCGGCAGATCGTTGCGGATGGCGCGCGCTTCACGCGCCACATCAAGCCCTGACATACCGGGCATGTTGTAGTCGGTAACAAGCAACGCAAACGAGCGGGGCGCCGCACGCAGCGCCTCAAGCGCCAGCTGCTGGTTGGTAAATGCGCTGACTTGAAAACCGCGCCGCTGCAATAATCGCGTCACCAGAAAAACGATCGCTTCATCGTCATCCAGGTAAAGAATGTGCGGGCGCACAACGGCAGGCAGCGAAGCGCGATTGGACACCATGTCGTCGGCATCCTTCAATGACGTTGCAACGTTTACCGGCGGCTCCTGTGTTGCTGAAAAATAAACCGTAAACACCGTGCCCCGTCCGACAGCACTGACAACATTAATGACCGCCCCGTGCCCCATTACGATCCCGTGCACAACGGCGAGTCCCAAGCCGGTTCCCTCATTGACGGCTTTGGTGGTGAAAAACGGCTCGAATACGCGCTTAATGGTTGCCTCGTCCATTCCGGGACCGGTATCCGCGATGGTCAATCGAACAATTTTTCCCTGCGTCCAAATCAACTCCCGCAGCCTTGGTTCCTCGCGCAGCAAATCGTCGGTCTGGATTACGGTATCGAGACCGATTGAGATCCCGCCTTTTGTTGCGCCGATGGCTTGCATGGCGTTGGTTGCCAGGTTCATCAGAACTTGTTGCAATTGTGTGTTGTCGCCAATGACAGGGGGCACCTGCGGGGCACACTCGACCAGTAACGTGATGTTGCCCGGCAATGTGGTGCGTAACAGTCGCGCCGACTCATTCACGATTTCAACAAGATCGAGACTCCTGAAGGTCGTCGCCTGCCGCCTGCTGAATGACAGAATCTGTCCGACCAGATCACGCGCCCGTGTACCGGCTTTGCGAATCTCGACAAGACTCACCTTGACGTCCGGGTCCAAGGTTGCAACATGTTGTGCGAGTTCGACATTGCCGAGAATTGTCGCCAGGATGTTGTTGAAGTCGTGCGCGATGCCGCCGGCCAGCGTGCCAATGGCCTCCATCTTTTGCGACTGGCGCAGCCGCTCCTCAAGCACTTCCCGCATTTCTTCCGCGCGTTTTTGGTCGGTCAAATCAATATCAAGGCAAAACAACTCGTGAACACGTCCGTCGCGCTTGGTGAGTGCGTGGGTTGAATACACCGGCACCTTCGAGCCGTCCTTGCGTTGCATGACATATTCGCCTGCAGACTGCACCGAGCCCGTACGCTCTATATCCGCAAGCGCGTCAACAACTTCAACTCGCCGTTCAACAGGAATAACCAGGTCAATCAAATTCTTGCCAATCGCCTCCGCTGCCGTGAACCCGTAAAGACGTTCGGAGGTTCGGTTCCAGAACACCACCGCGCCATCCACCGTGTAGCTCTGTACCGCAATACTTGAAATATCCTCCATCAACGACCTGAAACGCAAATCACTTTCAACCAGCGCGCGTTCCGCTTCGCGTTGCTCGGTTAAATCTGTCAGGACCGCAATTGCGCCGACATTTTCACCGTTGACGTAACGCGGCGAAGCGCTGACCAAGACGGAGACAACCCGCCCATCGGATCGGATACGTCGTGACTCATAAGACGCCGCCCTTCCAGCCCGTCGTTGCTCGAGCTGGTTGTGCAATGTAGGTTTGTCGTCTTCAGGCAGAAAATCCGCCAGATCACGGCCAACGAGTGCCGCTGGGTCGTAGCCGAGTAATCTGGCGTACGCCACATTGACAAATTCGAACCGACCGGCCCTGTCGGATACACCAACACCCTGCTCCATCGAATTGATGACACTTTCAGCAAAATCGCGCTGATCCTTGAGTGCCTGCTCCATTGCATTGCGTTCCGTCAGGTCGGTAACAACCGCAATCGTACCGTTGAATTGACCATCGATCGATCGTGGCGACGCGGTGACCGAGACTGACACCACACTGCCGTCGCGTCGAACCAGCCTCGTCAAGTAGGTGCTTGTCACACCCGCGCGTCGCAACTCGCGCTGTGAATTGACAAATTCGGTCTCTTCCGCGGGCGTGATGTCACCAATGGTTTTGCCGATAAATTCGTGCGGCGCCCAGCCCAATAATTTTCCGTATGCCGGGTTTATGTATTCAAACCGACCCTCTGCATCGGTCACGCCAACACCCTGCCCCATATTGCTGAGGATGTTCTCAGCAAGAGCACGCTGCGCAAAAAGCTGTGTCTCGACTTCTTTACGTTCCGCAATGTCATGCAGAGTCCCCACCAACTTGGTCGTCACACCATCCACCTGCTCGGCGATTCCCTGGTTTCGCACCCAAATAGGCCGGCCCTTGGCCGTGATCATCTGCATTTCCATATCCCAACCTGTTCCATGCTCGATTGCGATGCGGATTGCCTCCTGCATTCGCGCACGCCCGCTGGGCGGGTAGTAGCGCATCGCCTCTTCGGGGGATTTGGGTGAAATAAGTGGGTCGATTTCCAAAATCCGCAATGTTTCATCTGACCAAATGCGTGTGTCCGTGGCAAGAATTATTTCCCAACCGCCGATGCGGGCAAGACGGCTGGTTTTGGCAAGCGCATCCTCGCGCGACCTTAGCGCGGCAAGTTGTCGGTTAAAGGCAGCAAACAGTTCGCCGACTTCGTCCGGGCGCTCAACCACCAACGGCTGTGCGCCACCATCAGCGGCCGCATCCAGGCGCATTGCGGCTTCCTGCACAGGTGACAATTCACGTCGAATCGTCCACCAGGTCAATGCCCCCGCTAGCATGGTGAGCAACAACGACGTCAAAACCAGCCGTTGTCTTGTTTTCCGAATTGGCGCGTCAAGTTCTACGGTCGGCAGCGATGCGACGAGTTGCCATCCCGCAGATGGAACCGACTTGATCGATGAAAGTACTTCAGCGCCTTTTGCATTGACCAATACAACGGACTGTTCATCCTTCGCAGCGAAGGCGTCGATTGCTTGACTTACACCTGGCTTGGGCAGCTCTTCCATCACCCGTGACTTGTCAGTGGCGCTGAGAATCCGCCGTGACTTTTGATCAATCACGAAGAAGCCACCGGTCGTGCCAACACGATTGGAGGCGACGACATCGAGAAAATTGGGCCGGCTCAAATCTGTTACGCCATACAGTATTCCGATTATTTCGCCAGCAGCCGACATGATGGGAACCGCCATCGCAAACACCGGTGTCCCGGAAGATTGTACGATCAACGGTCTTAACACCGCCGACTTCGCCCCCGCCATGATCCGCTCAAAGGCATCGCCTTCACCGTAACGTTTGCCAACACGGTCAAGCTCCTTTGGAACGGAGGCAATGGCAAAACCGCTATGATCAATAACAAAGCCGCCGCGATTAAACAGGCGCGTCACAACTTCGCGCTTTTCAAGCCATGCCTGTACCTTTTGCGGGTCTGATAGCAATTCACCGGATATACCAGATGCGATTGTCGTTAACGCGCGAAATCGGTCTTCGACCCGCTCATCGACTTGCGCGGCAATCAACTTGATCATCGACACTTGTTGTTCGCCAATCAGTCGCTCGGTATCCGCGCGCAACAGGCGTCCGGAAAAAATGGCGAGCGTCAGCACAACCACGACCAATATTGCGGTCGCGGAAACGGTAACACGGGCTTTGATGGACAATCGCTCAAGCATCAAACTGGTCCCAACAGACTAGCCTTAAACAACAGTAACTTGCCAGATCAGCGGCGTGCTGCTCCCGCCCCCACATATTTTTTCAGCCACGCAAAATATTCCTTGAACCACAACCGCGAATTTTGCGGCTTTAGTATCCAATGGTTCTCGTCCGGGAAAAAAACCAGCCGCGCCGGAACACCAAGCGTTTTCAGCGTTGAATAGTATGCCAACCCCTGCTGGTCGGGCACACGATAATCCAGCGCACCATGCAGGACGAGTGTTGGCGTTTTTGCGTGCTTGATCTCTGTTATCGGGTTTTGCGCGGCAAACTTGACAGGGTCGTCCCAATACGTGGTCTTGAGCGAGTAGTTAAACCAATACCCTGCGTCACCACCGTACATGGCGCGCCAATCAAAGCAGCCTGCATGGCAGACATACGCCTTGTAGCGATCACCGCCCTTCTGTTTACCGTTGCGGCCGTTCATCCATGCCACCATTTTTCCGCCGTAGCTGCCACCACTGGCAGCCAGACGGCTTTTATCAATATAGCCCTGTCTGAGCATGAAGTCGGTGCCGGCTTCGACGTCGGCGTGTTCTTTGGTGCCGAATGTGCCGTTGTTGGATTCAAGAAATTTGTTACCCCAACCGAGCGAGCCGTGGTAATTCACACAAATCACCACATAGCCGGCCGCGGCAAACACGTGGTTATTCCAGCGGAAGTGAAAATTGTCACCCCAGTTGGAATGTGGACCACCGTGTATCGAATGTAGCAGCGGCCATTTCTTCTTTGGATCAAAATTTGGCGGATAGACCGCCCACATCTGCACCGGTTCGTTGTTCCAGCCCTTGATGGTAAATTCGCGCACCTCACCCAGCTTGAACTGCGCCATCAATTTTTCATTGAATGATTCGATGGGTTTTTCATCGCCAGCGATGCTGGCAAACACCCTCGGCGGAGATGACATGTTGTTGCGGACAAATACCGATATCCCGCTCTGCACATCGAAATCAGATACCGAACCACCTTGCGCCGCGACGGTCGGCTGTTTGGCATCCAGCGGCCACTGCCAAAGCGAGACACGTGAGTGACTATCCGCAGTGAAAAAAACCGACTTTCCATCGCCCGCCCATTTAATTGGATGACTCGGATTCCGATCCCAGCCGGTCTTGATCACCAGCTTGCCATTCTTGCGGTCAAACAGCGCAAGCTTATTGTCGTCATCCATCGAGCGCGCAATGTTGTTGACGAATAACGCCACGGCTTTTCCGTCAGGGCTGTAACGCGGGTGGTGATGGGTGAATTTACCGCCCCTGATAAGCGTTTTGGCCTTGCCGGATTTCACCTCTATTTCGACCAGGTCGTAGGCTTGATCGCCGCGGCGGTCGTCGTTTGGGTTGAAATTAAAGACGATATGTTTGCCGTCCGGCGCGATATCAAAGTCATGCTGATCGGTGTCAAACAGCGGCAGCTCATACCGACTGCCGGCAAACAGATCGCGACATTTGCCACTGCCGACGTCAATCACGTGAATACGCGGCACCCGGCCGTCTGACAGCCAATGATCCCAATGCCGGAACGCGCTGTGTTCGACCACATGCGCCTTTACCTTTTTTTCCCTGTTGTCTTTCAGCCGTTTGGCCTGCTCCTTGTCGGTTTTGAGATCGGGCCATACCCAGGAAATACAGGCGATGTATTTACTGTCGGCGAACCACTTGATGCCGGCAATGCCGGTGCTAAGCGTCGTGATACGCGTCGCCTCGCCGCCATCCGGCGCAATCATATAAAGCTGCGGCTCATCATCGTCTTTGCGTTTGGCGACAAAAGCGATGGCTTTGCCATCCGGCGACCAGGCGGCCTGACCGTCCTTTTCACCGCAGCTGGTCAACTGTCGCGGCGCGCCACCAAAGGTCGAGAGTAGCCACAGCGACGTGGCACTCTTGTTCTCGTCCATATCGTATTTACTCAGACTACAGACGGTCTGACTGCCATCGGGCGCCAGCGAAAGTCCACCCGGGCGGGCAATTTTCCAAAGATCGTCAACGGTAATGAGCTTTTTTTTCATTTTTGGGCAGTCGTCACAAGTGGAGGGGGATGAGCCGGGATTCAGCCTGCTATTTTGCCTTGCATTTCAATCCATGCGCAGGCATGCTCATGACATGATTCGCGGTCTTGCCATCCTGCTCGTTTTTCAATCGCTCGGGGAAGTGCTTTCCGGATTGCTGCGCGGCGCGGTGCCGGGGCCGGTGGTGGGCATGGTGCTGCTATTTATCTTCCTCGTTCTCCGCAAGTCGATTGGCGAATCGATCTCGACCGCCGCTGATGGGTTGCTCTCGCATCTTTCCATCTTTTTTATCCCGGCAGCCGTCGGCGTCATGTTGTACGCCGGCGCCCTCGCCCAATCGAGTCTCGCCTGGATGTTGGCGATCTTGTTAAGCACCATTGGGGCGATTGCCACCACCGCATTGGTGCTCAGAATGTTGTCGCGGCCGACGGCGGCGGACAAAACATGAAAAATCGACAAAACCTGCCGGTTGGCCTCGACACACTTGCCGAAATTTGGGTGTACTTGTCGGCCACACCGCTGTTTGGCCTGACATTGACGCTCGTCGCCTATGTTGTCGCCGATAGTCTTTACCAGCGATCACAAAAACACCCGCTGGCCAATCCAGTGTTAATTGCGGTGGCAATAATCATCACCGTACTGATGTTGACCGGTACCAGTTACGAGTCCTATTTCAAGGGCGCACAATTTGTCCATTTTTTGCTCGGCACCGCCACCGTCGCACTGGCCATTCCATTGGCCCGGCTGTGGAAAGAACTGGCGGAGCGCGCGATTCCGCTGCTGGTCGCCATGCTGGCGGGTGCCACGGTGTCCGTGGTTGTCGCAGTCGGTATTGCCCGCCTGTTTGATGCACCAGAAATCATGGTTGCCTCATTGCTACCAAAATCCGTCACCGCCCCGATTGCCATGGGTATCGCAGCGCAAATCGGCGGTTCGCCGACCCTCGCCGCGGTATTTGCGGTCACCACCGGCATCGTTGGCGCATTGGTTGCCACGCCATTGCTGAATCTGCTCGGCGTACGCGACTGGTCACAGCGCGGCTTTTCCGTGGGCGTGGCGGCACACGGCATCGGCACTGCCCGTGCATATTCGGTCGATCCCCGCGCCGGTGCCTATGCCAGCCTCGGCATGGGCTTGCATGCCTTGCTAGGCGCCATAACACTGCCGTGGGTCGCGCGCTTCATCGTCTAGTACTTGCTGTTTGAACCAATCGTCCGTTCTGTTATCCTAGATGCATGCAAAAGCAATTTTTTATCAGGTATATCGTTGCGTGGATGATCGCCTGGCTGCCGGTGGCCGGCGTGATTGCGTCGACCATGCCGATTGCCTCGTTTGCGGACGTGACAGGATTGGCAGTTGCATCTGCCCCGTCGATTTCGCTTGAGGCGGCAACAGATTCCGTCGCCGCATCCATGCCATGCCACGCTTTAGATTCATCCAGCCCCAATGCCGACGGCAAGCCCTGCTCGCATTGTGTGCTTTGCCACCTCGCCGGCGCAATTGTGCCGCCAACCGTGCCAACCATGCCACTGAACACGCGTCACGACTCGCCGAAGTCGATTGACAGCGTCTCCTTTACCAGTTTTATTGCCGAACTGCCGCAGCGACCGCCGTCGCTCTCCCGCG
>JANPDI010000052.1:0-3233 GCA_031431435.1 Burkholderiales bacterium | reverse complement strand
GTCACCCTGGCGCTCGCGCGCGAGCAGGGCTTCGCCTGCCATGCGCTCAGCGTGCGCTACGGCCAGCGCCACGACGCCGAGCTCGTCGCCGCCGCCGAAATCGCGCGCGAACTCGGCGCGGTCGAGCACAAGACCGTCGTCGTCGACCTGCGCAGCATCGGCGGCTCCGCGCTCACCAGCGATGTCGCGGTGCCCGAGCACGACGCCGGCGACCCGTTCGATGCCGGCATCCCGGTGACCTACGTGCCGGCACGCAACACCATATTTTTGTCGCTGGCATTGGCGTGGGCGGAAACCCTCAATGCACCGAATATTTTTGCCGGGATGAATGCAGTGGATTATTCGGGTTATCCGGATTGCCGTCCTGAATATATCGCCGCGTTTCAAACCATGGCGCGACTCGCCACCAGGGCGGGCGTCGAAGCGGAACGGAAGGATGATGCGCTCACCATCCACACGCCGATCATTCACATGGGCAAAGCCGATATTGTTCGCGAAGGCACACGCTTGGGTGTGGATTACGCGATGACGGTATCGTGTTATCAGGCCGATGCCGATGGTCGTGCCTGCGGTGTTTGTGATTCATGCCGTCTGCGCCGCGAGGGCTTTGTGCAGGCCGGCATTGCCGACCCCACGCGCTACGCATAATCATGTGTGCGACCTGCAGCCAAAGCGTGATGCAACGCTTGCCATGTCTTGTAATGACATCGCGCGGCGCGTTTGAAATGCGTAAAATCACCTGATGGACACCACCACCGCCCCCAATCTCGCTGTCACCGTTGCCTGGCTGTCGTTTGCCGTGTCGTTTGTGCTCGGCGCGATTTCCGCACGCACCCAGTTTTGCACGCTTGGTGCCGTCTCCGATATCGTCAACATGAACGACTGGTCGCGCATGCGCATGTGGGTGCTGGCGATGGCGGTGGCCATCATCGGTGCGCAGGCGCTGTATGCGATGGGCGCGGTTGACCTTTCCAAGTCGTTTTACACACGCCCCAATGTCACGTGGCTATCGTATTTTGTCGGCGGCCTGATGTTCGGCATCGGTATGACGCTGGCATCGGGTTGCGGCAGCCGCACCCTGGTGCGCATCGGCGGCGGCAACGTGAAGTCACTGGTGGTGTTTGTATTTCTGGGCATCGCCGCCTATATGACCATGAAAGGTCTGTTTGCGGTCTGGCGGGTGGCGTCAATCGACAAGGTGGCGCTTGATCTCGCTGCCAACGGTGTGACCACACAAGAGTTTGGGTCGGTATTTGCCGCCATGCTCGGCGTCAGCAAAAAAGCCGCGCAGATCGGTGTGGCCGTCGTTGTTGCCGGCGCCATGATGGTCTGGGTGTTGATGAGCCACGATTTTCGCCGCTCGCTCGACGGCTGGCTCGGTGGGCTTGGTTATGGTCTTGCGGTGGTGGCCGGGTGGTATATCACCGCGCACATTGGTTTTGGCGAGAACCAGGAAACACTCGAGATAATGTTTTTTGGCACCAACAGCCGCGCCGCCGAATCACTCACGTTTGTCGCACCGATCGGCTACTCGTTGGAGCTATTGATGTTGTGGAGCGACAAATCGCTGATTGTCACGTTTGGCATTGCCTCGACCATCGGCATGATCCTCGGCTCGTTTGTGTACGCGATAGTGTTTCGACGTTTTCGCTGGGAGGGATTTGCCAGCGTGGATGACACGCGCAATCACATCATCGGCGCGGTGCTGATGGGGGCGGGTGGTGTGACCGCGATGGGTTGCACCATCGGTCAGGGTGTCACCGGTCTATCAACACTGGCGGTCGGCTCATTCCTCGCGCTCGCCGCGATGATCATCGGCTGCGCCGCGACGCTGAAATATCAGTTCTGGAAAATGATGCGGGAATGAGATTAAAAGTCTAGTATTGACGGGCGTTTCGAGGCTAAATTGGCTGAAACAACCCGTGAATAAAGGAGTTTGTGATTATTAATGACGTTTGATCGAAACGTTTGGCGTGTCGAACCGTGCAATATGGCGGTTCCCCGGCTTATGATGGGTTCGGCGCAATCGGCCAGAAGCGGCGGTACGCCAGCGCTTTCTGATTTCATAGTTTGGTCCATCGAATCAAATGAAAAATAATTTGACTCCGACCCCTGGTGATGGTGACTTCTACGTTAGGGCACATGTGTATACGCTCAAGCATTTCGCAACAATTGTTGCGGTGGCAAGCCTTTTCGGATGCGCTTGCCAGACTTCGCCGTCCCCCTTTGGTCAAGTAGGTAGTGCCATCGTCACACACCCCAATCGCGGACCAGGGACTTACCATTTCACAATGTGCATGAGTAACGATCGGGACTTGCGGTGCACCCCAAACGACACGAATTCGCAGCTTGCAATTCTCAAGTCAATTTTTACGACCCACCCCCAAATTGTGCCGCCCGACTGCGGCACAAATTTGCGTGCTCGATCTTGTGACTCAGTTGGTTCTTACACGCGTTACGTTTTCGAATGCAAAACTCCCGCAATGGAAAACGTACCTGAGTATTTGAACCTCCCAAAGTAAGTGACAAGTGCGCCCTAGCACTGCGATCAAAACCACTCCCTCTCGTCGCTTGGACGACGCAAAAGCGGCGCGCCCGTCAGCTTGATCTTTAAACAGCCGCTTTCGGGCAATCGCCATGTCCGCTTTGGGTGGCGGATTCAACCGGTCGATGCAACAAGTTGGCTGAATCGTTCAGCAGGTGTTTCGTAGTCTAACGTCATCCTTGGGCGCCCATTTAATCGCCTTGCCACGGCATTGAGCTGTGCCTGTGAGTAATTAGAGATGTCGACTCCCTTCGGGAAGTACTGCCGAAGCAGGCCGTTTGTATTCTCATTGCTTCCGCGCTGCCATGGACTTCTAGGGTCGCAGAAGTAAACGCTGATGTCGGTCGCTAACGTGAAACGCTTATGATCGGCCATCTCCTTGCCGCGATCCCATGTCAGCGATTTGTAGAGCTCCTGCGGCAGCTTGCGCGCATGTTTGATCAACGCGTTGACGACCGTCTCGGTGTCTTTGCTCGCCACCTTCACCAGCATCACGTAGCGGGTCTGTCGTTCAACTAACGTCGCAATCTGAGTTTTGATACTGCCGTAGAGCAAGTCGCCCTCCCAGTGACCGGGAACAGCGCGGTCTTCCACAGTGGCAGGACGCTCGCTGATGGATACCGCGTCTGTAATCTTGCCGTGGTTCTCCATCTTCTGGGTGTGGTGACGGGAACGGCGCATCGCTCGG
>JANPDI010000051.1:0-5350 GCA_031431435.1 Burkholderiales bacterium | reverse complement strand
CAACATTGCTGCCGTATAGAAAACCAGCAACCCGGCGATCCAGCGGCACTGCGCGCGCCAATCAAAATACAACACAATCGGTGCCGCCAGCATGGTACACAGCGCAATACGTTGCAACACGCCGGGAATGCGCAGCGTCTCGATGTTGAAATTTGGAAAAAAGTTTAGCGCCAGGCCGATCAAAAAAATAATGCCGGCGCGTTTCCATAACAACAACATCATCGCCAAACGATCTTCGATTACACCCGGGTTGGCGGCACGCTTGTTCGCCAAGGAAAACGTCATCGACACGCCGCAAATAAACAGAAAAAACGGGAATATCCAATCGGTAAACGTCCAGCCGTTCCATTCCGCGTGACCAAGTTGTGGGTAGAGATTGCCCCAATCGCCGGGGTTATTCACCAGCACCATGCTGGCAATGGTGAAGCCGCGAAAAGCGTCGAGTGACGTCAGACGTGATGGTGTGGTCATTAAAAAATTAAATAAGTCGTTTATTGGCGGCCACTTTCAGACAAAAATGTCTCAAAGAGGTCGTCAATACTAGGGTTTTACGTCGTCCACTTTCTTGCCGAATGCCGGATCGATTTTGAGAAAGACCGCGACCAACATCGACGGGATGGTGCAGATACACACCCAAATAAAAAATTGCGGATAGCCCAACTGGGTTTGAATCCAGCCGCTCACCATGCCCGGCAACATCATGCCAAGCGCCATGAAGCCGGTACAAATGGCATAGTGCGCGGTTTTCTGCGGGCCATCCGCGACCATGATCATGAATAACAGATAGGCGGCAAAGCCGAAACCATAACCAAATTGCTCAATGGCAATGGCGGTGGAAATGATCAGTACCGACGACGGTTGGGTGTACGCCAGAAAAACGAATGCCAGATTCGGCACATGCACGGCAAGCAACATTGGCCAAAGCCATTTTTTTAAGCCGCCACGCGAAATCGCAAAACCGCCGATGATGCCGCCGATGGTAAGTGAAATAACACCGATGGTGCCATATACCAGACCAAGATCCGATGTGGTGAGTCCCAGCCCACCCTTTGCGGCTGGATCCAATATAAATGGCGCGACCAATTTGAGCGCCTGCGCTTCGCCGAGGCGAAAGGTCAACAGGAACGCGAGGATTAATAGAATTTCTTTGCGGGCAAAAAAAGACTTAAAGGTCACCAGAAAATCCGTAAACACATTGCCGCTGCCGACAATGGTCACATCACTGGCCGGAACCGGTAGCACCATGCGGTGATAGACACACAACAAAACAAACATTGCCGCCAGCACCCAAAACACAATCGACCACGCCATCACCACATCACCGGTGCGATCTGTCAATGAGCCTGCGAGGTATACCAGCCCACCCTGCCCCGCAATCATGGCAATACGATAAAACGTTGAGCGCACGCCGACAAAGGCGGCCTGCTCGTGCTGTTTTAGTGCCAGCATGTAATAGCCGTCTGCGGCGATATCGTGTGTCGCCGAGCTGAACGCCATCAACCAGAACACGGCCAGCGTGATCTGAAAAAAATGTGTGGTCGGGATGGTCAGTGCCACCATCGCCAGCGATACACCAATCAAAAACTGTAGCGCGATAATCCAGAACCGCTTGGTGCGAAACAAGTCAACAATCGGTGCCCACAGTGGCTTGATGACCCACGGCAGATACAACCAGCTGGTGTAAAGCGCAATGTCGGTGTTCGAGATATTGAGGTTTTTGTACATGATGACCGAAAGTGTCATCACCACCACGTAGGGGATGCCCTGGCCGAAATAAAGTGTCGGGATCCAGCGCCACGGGTTCTTGCCGGTCGGCGCAGCGGAAGGAGTTGAATTTGCGATTGTCATATTTTCTTTCCACCGGCTATGGTTGTGTTATCTAACGTCGCCATCACCTGATCAATACGCGAGCCTTCCGTGTCAACCACCACAAACTTCACACCCTGCCATGAAATGCTATCCGCTTTGCGCGGCCATTTCTTCAACAAGGACATCAAAAAGCCGCTGATGGTTTGGTAATTCTCCTCCATCGGCAAACTTGACCAACCAAACAGTTCTTTTACGTCGCCAATATCGGCCATGCCATCAATCAGCCAGGCGCTGTCGCGATCGTTCATCTTCACAATACTCTTTTCGCGCGCGACTTCTTCGACAATGCGCCCCATGATGGCGGCCATCACATCGTTCATGGTCAGCAAGCCGACGACGACACCATATTCATTGGCCACCAAGGCGATGTCTTCACCCGCGTTTCGAAACTGGTCAAGACCATCCAGAACCGTGATGGTATCAGGCACCATCAAAATCGATTTCATTCCCCACGCTTTGAGTGTGTCGCGTTGCAGGCGCAACGATTCATTATTGATGGCCTTTGCCAATAAATCAGAAGCGTCAATATAACCAATCGCGTGATCGATATCGCCTGCCGTGACAACGAAGCGTGCTTTTGGCTCTTCGGCCAAAACGGTTTTGATGGTCTCCTCGTCATCATCGACATCAATAGACACAATATTTTGCCGCGGTGTCATGGCGCTGGTGATGGCCTTCTCACCCAGGCTCAACACATTTTGAATCAAATGGTGTTCATCGCGGTGTACCGCGCCAGACTGTGCGCCCGCTTCAAACATGGCATAGACGTCGTCGGTTGTGACGGTTTCCGCACCTTGGCTGCGGACATTAAAAAACGCAAGGATCGCGTCGACTAGTTTGCTAAACACCCATAAAATTGGCATGAAGGGTTTTTGCATTGCGCGCAACACCGGTGCCAACACACAGGCAAAACGCTCGGGTGAATGTATCGCCAAACGTTTGGGTAATAAATCGCCGAACAGCAAAAAAACAGCGGTAATGACACCAACGGCAATGGTCAGCGACAAACCATCACGCAGCCAGCCGTCGGCCATGCCCCAACCAGCAAAGGTCTGGGAAATGCGCGCATTAAATGCCGCCTCGCCAAATACGCCGGCCAGAATGCCGACCACATTCAGCCCGATCTGGACAATGCCCAGAAAATTATTCGGATTGTCCTTGAGGTACAAAACAAGGCTCGCACGAGTATCGCCCGCGTCGCGCAATTGCATCAACTTGATACGTTTGGCACTGGCAATCGACAGTTCCGCCAAGGCCAGAAAAGCGTTGAGGCTGACCAGCAGCAACAAGATAAATAAGGTATCAGTGAGACTCATGGTGAATTCACTTCTTAGCATGGCGGCATGCGGCAATTTTGGCAAATGCGGCTAACCACCAGAAACGAGGGCGACGCCAGCGTATATCAAATGTGCTGTGCTGGCACCGTCTTCGAGGGCGACACGAGTGCGGGGGTGTTGCGGTGTTATTTGTGTAGGGTGGGCAGAAAAAACTTGCCCACCCTACGGTGGATTTACAGCCGGTGACACTGGCCTAACAAAATTGATCAAACGGTCAGGCTGGTTTTAGCAAAGTATCAACACGATGCAACCAGCCTGACATTGCCGCTTCATTACGATTCAAACACGATTACTTGAACGAGTACGAGACATTGACACCGATGGTACGGGGACGTGAATAAATAACACGCGGCCCCATGACGCCCGCCTCTTGCCCCGAAACAAGTGCTTTTTTATCGGTTGGGTTTGAAATCCACGCCGAGACATCCCAATCACCAATGCCCAATCCACCGTTCAGATTCACCAGCGTGTAGGCAGGGCGATCAAGCACGGTTGATGTTGGCGAATCCGCACGATCGACTTGCACCTTGCCAACATACCGCGCATTCACGCCTGCCCAAAGATACATACCGCCAGCCGTGGTGTGGTTAAACCGTGCACCATAAACGTGTTTCCATTTAGGTGTTCCGCCCAACTTGCCACCTTGGCGCCATGTGCGGCAGGTGGTGCCGTCGCTGTAAAGGCAATGTGTTTTGGTTGAACTCCACTCTGCTTCGGTCAACGCACCTGAGTAGTTGACTTGCCAGTTGTTGCTGATGCGCCAGCGGAATGCGGTCTCCCAACCCTCAGAGCGTGCATCGCCCGCATTGACCGACCCATTGATCGGGAATCCATTTTCAACCGATTGGTCACGATAGGTCTGCACGTTCTTCCAATCAATGCGGAAGAAATTGCTTTGAACGAACAATTGTTTGTCGAAGAAGTAACCCTTGATGCCCAATTCGTAGTTGTTGGTCGTGTCTGGGTCAAACTGACGGCTGTTGTTTGCAAGCGTCTTGCCACCAAAATCCTTGAAGCCATTGGTGCCGCCGCGACGGAATCCTTGTGACGCGGTGAAATAGCCGAGCAGATCATCGTTGAATTGGTAAGCGGTATTGAACTTAAAAATTGACTTGCCACTTTCGCCGCGCGAAAAACGCAGGCTATTGTTGGTCAAATCATATGAATAATCGCGGATCTGTGCAATCGCCGTGTCGTCGTATTTAAAGATGCGTCCACCGAAGGTTGCCGTCCATGCCGGCGTGAATTTGTAGGACGCTTCACCGTACAGCGCGGTTTCCTTGTATTCGCTGGCGAGGTTTTCACGATACCCCTCGTCTCTAACACCGCCAGACGTTGTGCGGTTGATGCCGTTGTAGCTATCGAGGCCGGGTAGAAATTCCGAGAAACGCAGGCTGCGATCCTGGGTGGTGTAATACAGACCTGCGATCCAGGACAACGGACCGGCACCCTTCGACGTCAGACGCGTTTCATGACTCAGTCCCTTGTAAGCATTGTCAAAGGTAATAAACGCCGAACGGCCGCTGTCAAAGGCCGCACCAGCGTCGCCCAATGCAAAATAGTAGACCCATCCCTGGCTCGCATAATCCGCCATGCCAACACGTTTATCTTCAAACACCGAGGTGCTCGAACGCACGTTGGCAAAGCCGGCATCCCAATCGATTGCCAGTGCGTCCATTGTCGTCTTGCGGTTGGCGAACTCCGGATAGCGCGAGACAATGGTGTTGTCATTGACGGCAACCGGCGTCGAAAACACGTTGGTATAACGCGCACCCGCCGCACACGATGAACTTGGGTTACGAATGCCGGCGTCGATTTGTGCCGGCGTGGTCGCGTTGGCGATGTTGCATGGCGTCAGACTGACCGCGCCGGTACCGTTGGCATCCTGATCCTGTTGGTTGCGGGTATAAGTGAGACTCAACGTAGGGCTTATTTTCCACAACACGGCAAACCGCCCGCCGACGGTTTCCGTCCAATTGTCTTTGGCATAAACATTCCGGCTCGGATCAGGCTGGGTTACCCAAGTGCGATTGCCTGTCCGCCATGGTGGATTGGAAACACGATCGATATAACCACCGTCACTCAACTTCGAAATCGACCCACGAATGGCAAAGGATTCGTTCAGCGGGACGTTGAATACGAAG
>JANPDI010000050.1:0-27529 GCA_031431435.1 Burkholderiales bacterium | reverse complement strand
CATCTTGATAATTAAAGTAATTAAAGGGGCCAGGCTCGATTTATTCCCGGGCCAATTAAAGTAATTAAAGGGGCCAGGCTCGATTTATTCCCGGGCCAATTAAAGTAATTAAAGGGGCCAGGCTCGATTTATTCCCGGGCCAATTAAAGGGGCCAGGCTCGATACATTAGGCTCGATATATTAGGCTCGATATATTTTTCTGCTAGCATGCCCTCATGCCCCGCCGCCGCCGCATTCATCTTGATGGTGTACCGCTGCATATCGTGCAGCGCGGGCACAATCGCGAGCCGTGCTTCTTCGCCGAAGAAGACTACAGCAGCTACCTGCACTGGCTGGGCGAGGCGCTTGGTGAGGCCGAATGCAAACTGCACGCCTACGTGTTGATGACCAATCATGTACACCTGCTGCTGACGCCCAAAAAGGCCGAGGCGGTACAAAAACTCATCATCTCGCTTGGCCGCCGTTACGTGCAATACATCAATCGAACCCATCATCGCACCGGCACGCTGTGGGATAGCCGTTACAAGTCATCGCTGGTGCAGGCCGACACCTACCTGCTGACCTGCCAGCGGTATATCGAGCTCAATCCGGTCCGCGCCGCAATGGTGGATGACCCGGCGCACTATCGCTGGACCAGCTATCGCGCCAATGGCCTTGGTCAGGCCGACACCCGGCTCGCGCCTCATCCGTTATATCTTGCCTTAGGGCGAAGCGATAAGGAAAGGCAGGCTACCTATCGTGCGTTGTTCCGCGCGCAACTGGATCGCGCCGCAATTGATGATATCCGGCTGGCGTTGAATCAAAGCCAACCATTGGGAAATGATCGCTTTTATGCGAAGATAGAAAAAATGACAGGTGTGCGGCGCGAAGCCAAACCGCGTGGACGGCCTAGGCTGGAAACGATGGGCAACGATGTAATTGAAGGTCAAGGAGCGCTGGAATTATGAAAATATCGAGCCTGGCCCCTTTAATTCCTTCTGGGTACCAGTGCTAAACGATTGTAGCCACACTGCAGACATATGCATACGAAGTGTAGGCCTACAAAACCCGGGACAGCCCGGCGGGCGACTTGGCGAATGTGATTCTTGTACCAGAAAACCGAACAAGAAGGGCGACCCCACTTTGGGAGGAGGGCCCAATCGATGAAGCTCTTTGGCTCACTAAAGGAAGTCGCAAGCGTTTCAGTAGCATTCGTTCTGAGTTGGATCGCAGTGCTACTTATTGAGTTGAACGCGGACATTGGGTTGAGCATTCTGAAGGCACTTTATGGGGCCTGCATTATTGGCGCTTGGTTCGGATTCCATTGGGCCGCGCGGCAGTCGCTTAGAGCGCAGAACGGCGCGCTTCAACTACTGATTTTTGAGTTGAAGATGACGGGGGTCTTGATTGCATTCCTGTGCGTGAGTGTCATATTCTTGATAAACCTGAAGTTCTTTCTAGGGGGGAGCCTTTGACCAAGAGACCGGCGCATGTATTACAACTACTTTAGGGATTACGATCCGCAGACGGGGAGGTATGGAAAATTAAAGGGGCCAGCAACTGTCTTGAAATCAAGTTGATTTTGCTTGGTTGTGAACGTAGCTGGGCTCCCACATCTGATCACGCTTGATCATGAATAATAGTAATAGGGGACAGACTGAGCTAACCCGCCTTTGACGGACATTTTTAATAGTAGACAATACTTTAGAAGGCTTCAGAAGTGGCAACATGCCTGTTTATATCGCGTGACTTCAACCACAAAGTCACCTGCATCAAAACATCACGCAGACTTTAATTCCGCCACGCGCCGATCGGCAATCACCTCTTTTGCACGCTTTAACCGCTTTGCCAGCGCCGGCCCCCGCGCCACGGCGACACCGACCGACAACGCGTCGATCATCACCAAATGCACCATGCGCGAGGTCATCGGCGCGTAAACATCCAGATCCTCAGGCACATCGGCATACAACGCCACACTGGCCAACGCCGCCAAGGGTGAGCCGCTGGCGGTCAATGCAATTACCGCCGCGCCGGCGTCACGGGCAATTTCTGCGCTGCGAATGACTTCCCGCGTGCGGCCGGTGCCGGATATGGCAACCACCACATCACCCGCCCCCAACAACGACGCCGACATGGCGTGCACATGCGGGTCCGAATAGGCGACGGCAGGCACGCCCAGCCGGAAAAACTTGTGTTGTGCATCCAGCGCGACAATGCCTGAGTTGCCCTGCCCGTAAAATTCGACGCGTTTGGCGGTGGCGAGCAATTGCGTGGCGCGTTCAAGCGCTGCCGGGTCAAGGTGGTTACGAACGGTCACCAGTGCCGCGATGCCGCGATCAAACACCTTGGCGGCCACGTCGGCCATTGAATCCTGCAGGCCGACATCGTGGTGCACATACGGCACACCATTGGCAATGCTCTGGGCCAGTCGCAGTTTGAAATCACGATAGCCGCTGAAGCCGGCGGCCAGGCAAAAACGCGCGACCGTCGGTTGACTGACGCCGGTGCGTGCGGCTATTTCTGGAAATGACAGTCCGATGACCAGATTCGGGTGGCGCAATACAAACCGTCCAACGCTTTGTTCTGAGGGGCGCATTTGATCGAGCAGTGTTTCGACGCGATCGAGCAGTGTCGCCGGCCGATCCCCGCGCACCGTTGGCTCACCACGGGGGCGGCTCGATTTGCCCGTCTTGGCGGCTGGTGTTGTTGCAGCTGGTGCCAACACGGGCGCACGTGGGGATTTTTTGGCGGCCATGAACCTGATTGTTTTCGCGTAAATTGGTCGGATGGAAACAACTTGATTATTCGACCAATCCTGTAGATTGTCAACATAACTGCCGCTTACGCCAAACGTTTAAACCGGTGCCAGCGGTTAATTTCATAGCAAAACTGCCTTTGTTTTGTCAAGTTGCATCATGTTTGGCATTGACTATTTCCTGTTGATTTTCTACAATACGACCTTTCAACGCACACATTCAAGGAGCCGGCATGGCGATGCACCCGACCGTGGCAAAAATAACAGACGCGGTGCGATCGCGAAGTGCGACATCGCGCAGTGCGTACCTGCGGCGGGTTGAGCAGGCGCGTACGGCGGGCGCGGTGCGCGGCAGCATCTCCTGCACCAATCTCGCCCATGCGTTTGCCGCCGAGGCCCCACCGGACAAATTGGCGCTACGGCAAATTCGCGCGCCCAACATCGGCATGGTCTCGGCCTACAACGATATGTTGTCGGCACACCAGCCGCTGGCACGCTTTCCGGAGATCATCAAACAAGCGGCGCGACAGACCGGCGCGACGGCACAATTCGCCGGTGGCGTGCCGGCGATGTGTGACGGCGTCACACAGGGGCAGCCGGGCATGGAGCTATCGTTGTTTTCGCGTGATGTCATCGCCCAGGCAACGGCCATCGCCCTTTCACACAACATGTTTGACGCGGTCTTGTGTCTCGGGGTGTGCGACAAGATTGTGCCGGGATTGTTGATCGGCGCGCTTCAGTTCGGCCATCTGCCGACGATTTTTGTACCGGCCGGACCGATGACCAGTGGGTTATCGAATGACGAAAAGGCAAAAATTCGTCAGCAATTTGCGGAGGGCAAGCTCGATCGCGCGGCGTTACTCGACGCCGAGAGCCGCGCCTATCACGGGCCTGGCACCTGTACCTTCTACGGCACCGCCAACAGCAACCAGTTGCTGATGGAGGTGATGGGATTGCATCTACCCGGCGCGGCGTTTATCACGCCAAACACGCCGCTACGCGATGCCCTCACCGCAGCCGCCACAAAACGCGTTGCGGCAATTACACACCTAGGAAACGAATACACGCCGATTGGCAAAATGGTCGATGAGCGCGCCATCATCAACGCCATCGTCGGCCTGCTGGCCACCGGTGGTTCAACCAATCACACCATTCACCTGGTCGCCATTGCGCGCGCCGCGGGCATTATTGTCAATTGGGACGATTTTGACCAGTTGTCGGCGGTGGTGCCGTTGCTGGCGCGCATTTACCCCAACGGCAGCGCCGACGTGAATCATTTTCACGCCGCCGGTGGCGCGGGCTTTGTGATTCGCGAATTATTGTCGGCCGGTTTGCTCGACGGCGACGTGCAAACCGTCGCCGGTGAATCACTGTCGCGCTATACACAAGAGCCGGTGCTCAACGGCGATTCGGTTGTCTGGCGCGACGCACCGGCGGTGAGCGGTGACGAAGCGGTATTGCGCACCGCGACCGCGCCGTTCAGCGCCGACGGCGGTTTACGTTTGCTGCAAGGCAATCTTGGACGCTCGGTGATCAAGGTGTCTGCGGTCAAACCCGAACACCGTATCGTCGAAGCACCGGCGCTGGTGTTCGACGATCAAGATGATGTGTTGGCCAGCTTTAAACGCGGCGAGTTACAACGTGATTTTGTTGCCGTGGTACGGTTTCAAGGGCCGCGCGCCAACGGTATGCCGGAGTTACACAAGCTGACGCCCGCACTTGGCTCATTGCAGGATGCCGGTTTTCATGTGGCGCTGGTCACCGACGGCAGAATGTCGGGTGCATCAGGCAAGGTGCCGGCGGCAATTCACGTGTCGCCCGAGTGTTTGGCGGGTGGGCCGCTGGCCAAGGTCCGTAACGGCGATATCATCCGACTCGATACCAATGCGGGAACATTAGCGGCGTTGGTTGCGGCGGAAGAATGGGCCGGTCGCAAGCCGTCCACGGCTGATCTTTCGCGCAACCAGTTTGGCATGGGCCGCGAGTTGTTCCAGTCGGCGCGTGCGGTCGCCTTGATTGCCGAAGAAGGCGCCGGCACATTTGGTACCATTGTTGAATCGGAACCCCTCGCCGAAATTGAACCGGCGTTGATTGGAGCACCAACATGATGTCTGTCCGTGAGATCCTTGCCATTAGCCCGGTGATGCCGGTGATTGTGCTCGATCGTGTTGACGATGCCGTGCCACTGGCGACGGCATTGGCTGGTGGCGGTATTCGTGTGCTCGAGGTGACCATGCGCACAGCGGCCGCGCTCGATTGTGTGCGCGCCATCCGCGCCGCCGTGCCTGACGCCATCGTCGGCGTCGGCACGATTACCAATGTTGCCGATATGCATGCTGCACAGGACGCGGGCGCCATGTTTGGCGTGAGCCCCGGCACCACCCCGGAATTGTTGTTGCAGGCGACCGCATCAGGTTTTGCGTTCCTGCCCGGCACAATGACGCCATCGGATGTGATGCGCGTGCTTGATGCCGGCTTTACGGCGATGAAATTATTTCCGGCCAAACAGGCCGGCGGCGTTGAAATGCTCAAGGCGATTGGCGGACCGTTACCGCAGGCAATGTTCTGCCCCACCGGCGGTATTGACCCCGACTCGGCACCCGCATACCTGGCACTGCCCAATGTCGCGTGTGTGGGTGGCTCGTGGTTGTCGCCGGCATCGTTGATTGCCAAACAAGACTGGACCGAAATCCGCCGCCGTGCCGAAGCGGCCGCGCTGCTTGCCAAATTCCGCAACATCAAATAACCCATCAAAGTCCAACATGACCGCAAAAGCCCCCGCCCCTGAATGCCGTGCCATGGTGTTGTTTGGCGCCACTGGCGATCTTGCCAAACGAATGTTGTGGCCGTCTCTATATGCACTCGACAAGGATGGTTTACTACCAGCGCAGTTCCAACTCATCGGCGCCGCCACCTCGGTGCTGTCTGATGCTGAATTTGTGACCAAGGTCAGGGATGCCATCCAACACTCCGCCAACGCCGCGTTGTTTGACGAAACGTTTTTTGCCGGCTTTGCCAAACGCATTCGTTATGTGACGGTCAACATTCAGGCGACGGGTGGACTTGACCCCATCAAACAGGCGCTAGATGCCGGCACTGGCGGCGTGATGTATTACCTGTCAACCGGGCCGCAACTATTCGGGCCGATTTGTCTGGCGCTGCGGGATGCGGGCTTGGTCGACAAACTGTCGCGTATCACCATTGAAAAACCGATTGGCACCGATACCGAATCGGCGCGCCGCGTGAACGAAGCCATTGGTGCCGCATTCGACGAGAATCAGGTGTTTCGTATTGATCATTACCTCGGCAAAGAGGCGGTGCAGAATCTGCTGGCGCTGCGGTTCGCCAATGCCATTTTTGAGCCGCTGTGGAATGCCAATGCCATTGAGCAGGTGCAGATCACGGTGGCTGAAACGGTTGGTGTTGACGGTCGATGGGGCTTTTATGACAGCACCGGCGCATTGCGCGATATGGTGCAAAGCCATATGTTGCAATTGCTTTGCCTGGTCGCGATGGAGCCACCGGCGAGTTTCACCCCGTCGGCCGTGCGCAATGAAAAGGTCAAAGTCTTGTGGTCACTGCGGCCGATCACCGGTGCCGACGTTGCCACCCACACGGTGCGCGGCCAATATACGGCCGGCTACAGTGGCGGCGCAGCCGTGCCGGGATATCTTGACGAAAAAGGGGCCACAACGGCTGACAGCGGTCAATCAAGTGACACCGAATCGTTTATTGCGCTGAAGGTGGAGGTGAATAACTGGCGATGGGCCGGCGTGCCGTTTTATTTGCGCACCGGTAAACGTCTGCAAAAACGTTGCAGTGAAATCATGATTCAGTTCAAGCCGGCGCCCTACAACATCTTCGCCGGTATCGGCGCCACGCTCGCGCCGAATACGCTGTTGATCAAACTGCAGCCGGATGAAATGATCACGCTCTCGTTGATGCATAAAAAGCCCGGCATGAATGACGTGACGCTCGGCCAGGTGCCGTTAAACCTTTCAGTAGGCGACGCGTTCGGGCAAACCCGTCGTCGCATCGCCTATGAGCGTATGTTGCTCGATGTGTTGAAGAATAACTCGGCGTTGTTTGTGCGTCGCGACGAAGTCGAGGCGGCCTGGCAATGGATCGACGGCATTATCGACGGCTGGCGCAACACCGACCAAAAGGTAAAGCCATACGCCGCCGGCAGCTGGGGGCCGAGTGCCGCGATTGCATTGACCGAACGTAACGGGCATTCCTGGCACGAGTAATGCGGTCCATCCCGCCGGCCGGCCCCATGCCGGCATCGCGCCCGCCAGATTGACCTTGTCGATTTGGCGTCCCAGATCGCGGTTTCGGTAAAAAGTTCACAGGTTGTCGCCCCAAAATCAAAAAATGCTTGACAACGGAAATATCGCGTTTCAGAATGAAAGCGCTTTCAAGAATTTAAGCCTTGGATCATTTTGGGCAAAAGATTTCCGCAACAGTTCTCAAACGGCACATAACTAATAAACCATTCCGAGGAGACGTTCCATGAGCATTTCATCAAAGAAACGCGGCGACAGCGCGGCCAAAAGCCATCGCGAATTCAAATTGAGTCCGTTGGCGGCTGCATGCGCGGCAGCGATTTTTGCGGTGAGCGCCCATGCTCAACAGGCCGACCCGGCCACCAAGGATGTCGCCAAACAAGAGGCGCCAAAGTCAGACACGGCAGAGAAAGGCACCGCAAAAAAGGATGACGCCAAATCCGGTGCACAAAATGTGGAAACGATTGTTGTCACCGGCCTGAGACGAAGTATTGAGGCATCCGTCTCGGTAAAACGTGAATCGGATTCGATTATCGAAGTCGTCTCGGCGGAAGAACTGGGCAAGTTGCCCGACGCCAGTATCGCCGAAGCACTTGCGCGACTACCCGGCGTGACCGGCCAGCGCGGCCCCGATGGACGGGTGAATGTGATTTCGATTCGCGGCCTGTCCCCTGCGTTTTCCGGTGCATTGTTGAACGGTCGCGAATTTGTCAGCTCGAATGACAGCCGTGCCGTGGAATACGACCAGTTCCCATCTGAACTGATCAGTTCCGCTGTTGTTTACAAAACGCCTGACGCCACCTTGATTGGCCAAGGGTTGTCTGGCACCGTTGACCTGCGTACGCGTCGGCCACTAGACACCCGTGGTCGCGAAGTCGCGGTAAATGTGCGGGGCGAGGACAACTCAAACGGCAATTTGATTCCCGGTGTGGCCAGCGACCTGGGCAAACGTCTGAGTGTTTCATACATCAACCAATTCGCCAATAACACGTTCGGCGTTGCGGTCGGATTTGCGCATCTTGAATCGGCAACACAATTAAAGCTCACCGAACTGGACCAGTACGGCGATTACACGCCCTATGGCGTACCGATCAACGGCACCGTGCCGTCGTTGTTCCCGGGTCCGAATAACTGGGGGTACGCTGCAAAGGCAATGCTGCCGATGTTCTGGACATCGTCGACGGCAACAAAGAAAAATACCCGCGACGGCTTGATGACCGTGCTTGAATACCAGCCGAATTCGGATATGAGCACCAAGCTCGATTTGTACTATTCAAAGTTTGACACCCATGAAGTGGGCGGCAAGCTCACGTCAAATATGTTCGCCAGCTGGGACCAATTGTTTGGAGCCGGTGTACAAAACACCCTTTCCAACGTTCGCACAACCCAAGTTGGACTGAACACCTACGCCACCAGCGCGACATCTTCCGCCCTGCCAACCACAACCACCAATTACGACACCAAGCGAACGGATACCATCAAGGCGGTCGGTTGGAATACGTCGCTGAAGTTTGGCGATGGTTGGACGGCGGTCAGCGACCTCAGCTATTCACGTGATATCCGCAATGAGAAATACATGGAAGTGTATGCGGGGCCGTACAACAAGGCCGCCGGGCAATGGGTCTACGGTCCGTTCAGCTGGAATATCCCGGTCAATGGCGGCGCACAGAGTCTCACGCCGCTACAAAGCGGTTTTCTCACCAATCCCGCGGGAATTGCCTTTGGCGACGTGCTTGGATTCAACTATGTCCCCGGTCAACCCCGTTGGACAGGTGTGATTCGTGATCCAAATGTTAATGACACAATCAAATCATTCCGGCTTTCCGCTAAACGATTAATGACGGGCTTCTTCAGTTCGTTTGTCGGCGGCATCAATTACACGCAACGCGACAAAACCGTCGAGAAGAACGAGATCCGGCTGCTGATGCCGTTGAACGCCAGCGGCAACGTTATTCGTGATATCCCAACCAGCGCACTGCGCTCGCCAATCGATATGTCGTGGGTTGGCATCGGCCAATTCATTCGTATTGACGTGCCATCACTGGTCGGATCAGGGGCGTTGATTCAGCAACCGGCGTTGTTTAGCCTGAAGCAGGACAACGATTCCGGGGTACATGAAAAGATAACGACGGCATACGCCATGCTGACCATCGACACCGAAATCGGCGGTGTACCGATCCGCGGCAACGTCGGCGTCCAGGCGATCAAGTCAAAACAGAACTCCGACGGATGGGAGTATCGCGGCAGTGATGATGTCCCCAACCTCAGCTTGCTGTTCAAGCGGACCGGTGGGGCGAGCTACAACGATATTTTGCCGAGCTTGAATCTGGTCGCGGACCTGAAGAACAATACCATCGCACGTTTCGGCTGGGCTGAGACCACCGCCCGTCCCAATATCATCGATATGCGCGCGGGCACCAGCACCCCGGTACTCAGCATCACCCCCGGCCCGGATCAGGGCAAATGGTCGCAGGCCTATTCCGGCAACCCGGCACTCAAGCCTTGGCGGGCCACGTCTGTTGATCTTTCCATTGAGAAGTATTTTGGCAAGCGAAGCTACATTTCGATCGCTGCATACCGGAAAAATCTATTGAGCTACATCACCTATGGGGTGAGTGCGCGCGACAATTCCTCGCTACCGTTACCGGCAGGCGCACCAGCCGGCATTGTTGTGCAGCGGTTCGGCCCGGTATTCCAGCCGCTCAATGGAACCGGCGGCAAGGTTGAGGGTCAGGAATTCTCGGCATCGCTCGAGGGTGGATTGCTCACCAACTGGCTCGATGGTTTCGGCCTCGTGGTTAGCACGACAAAGATAAGAAGTTCCATCAACGATCAGAAAGTTGACCAGAACACCGGCGTGGTGATTGCAGGCGAGAAAACCTCCCTTAACGGGCTGTCCGGTCGATCGACCAACACAACGATATATTATGAAAAATACGGCTTTTCGGCCCGCGTCAGCCAACGTTATCGCTCCGCCTTCACCGCGACGACACGCGACATTTTCCTGAGATCGACGTCAAAATCGCAGGGGTCCGACAAGGTGCTTGATATGCAGCTGGGTTATAACTTCAGCGACAAGGGCATGTTCAAGGGACTTTCGCTGTTGCTGCAGGTCAATAACCTGAAGGATGCGCCGACCATCAGCTACAAGACGCCGGGCAATGCCGATGTGCCGGATCCAACCCAGTTGGTTCCAAATTACACCTATCAGTTCGGGCGCCAACTATTGGCGGGTTTAAACTACAAGTTCTGACCCTGACGGCTCCGCGGTCGCCCTGCTGATTGATCAGCAAGGCGACTGGCGGCGCGCGTCGAAAGACGCGGAAAGATGTGTTTGCCAGAAACCGCGGCCAATGGCAAATCGCCGATAGGAAACCCTTCATGAGCAATCCACCTGAATCACGAGTGTCTGCGCCGTGACCATCAAGCCCGTACAGCAAATCGTAATCATTGGCGGTGGTACCGCCGGATGGATGAGTGCGGCAGCGCTTTCAAAGGTGCTCGGGCGCGCCTATAACATCCGGCTGGTCGAGTCGGACGACATCGGAATCATCGGTGTTGGTGAAGCAACCATCCCGCACATCGGCGACTTCAACCGCGCATTGGAAATTGATGAAGACGAGTTCTTGCGGGCCACGCAGGGTACGTTCAAGCTCGGCATCGAATTCGTCAACTGGGGGCGGCTTGGCGATCGCTACATCCACGGCTTCGGCAGGGTTGCCCAAGCGACAGAAGCACTTCCTTTCCATCATTTCTGGCTGCGAATGGCGCAGTTGGGGCGTGCGAGTCCGCTCGAAGCATATTCGATCAATACCGCTGCGCCGCGGCACGCCAAATTCATGCGCCCGCGCCAGGATATGGCCGGTTCGCCGGTGGCCGACATCGCCTATGCATTCCACTTTGACGCCAGCCTCTACGCACGTTTTTTGCGCACCTATGCTGAAAAACTCGGGGTAATCCGCACCGAAGGAAAGGTTGCCCAGGTCATTCAACGTGAACCCGACGGATTCATCGCGGCGGTGGTTCTGGACAGTGGCGAGCGCGTCGATGGTGACTTTTTTATTGACTGCTCCGGCATGCGCGCCCTGCTGATCGAGCAGACACTACACGCAGGTTTCGACGATTGGTCGCACTGGCTGCCCTGTGATCGCGCGCTGGCGGTGCCGTGCGAATCGGCAGGCCCGCTGCTGCCGATGACACGATCGACCGCCCATGCCGCCGGCTGGCAATGGCGGATTCCCTTGCAACACCGCACCGGCAATGGCCATATCTATTGCAGCAAGTTCATGAGCCAGGATGCGGCCACTTCCATCCTCATGGAAAACCTCGACGGCGCCCCGCTGGCCGATCCGCGCCCGCTCAAATTTGTGACCGGTCGCCGCAAACAATTTTGGAATCGTAACTGTGTTGCCATCGGACTCTCCAGCGGCTTTCTTGAGCCATTGGAGTCCACCAGCATCCACCTCATTCATACGGCCATTTCACGTCTCATCAACTTCTTTCCCCACAGCGGTTTCGACACCATCGACATCGATGAATACAATGCACTCACCCATTGGGAGTACGAACGTATCCGTGATTTTCTGGTGCTTCATTACAAGCTTACCGAGCGCGATGATTCGGACTTTTGGAATTACTGCCGCAACATGTCCATCCCGGACTCGCTGCAACGCAAGATGGACTTGTTTCGCAGCAATGGGCGGATTTTCCGCGACGGGCTGGAACTGTTTGCCGAGGGCAGCTGGCTTCAGGTGATGGTGGGACAGGGTATCAAGCCCCGTGCGCACCATCCATTCGCCGAACTGCGTCCGGAATCGGAAGTATTGGCGTACATCAACAATGTCGAACAGGTCATTGCCAAATGTGTTGCCGCCATGCCAACACAAACCGAGTTCATCGCAAAAAACTGTTCCAGCAGCAGGCCATGACCACGCCAGACGAGCCGGTTGCGCCGCGAGCCGTTAAAAAATCAATCGGCCTTTCCGCGCGCGGCAACAACAGGCGTGCGCTGTTGGCGGCGGGTTTGTTGTCTGTTCTGCCGTCGTGGGCCGGTCAACGCCGCAAAATTTCTGTTGCCGCATTTCCAAATGTCGATGCAATCATCCGTGCGGCCATCCCGCGATGGAAACAGCGCCATCCGGATATCGACATCGAGGTCGTGAGCCGGCAATATATTGATCACCATACCGCAATGACGACCGCCCTCTCGACATCGGTCTATCTACCGGATGTCATGGCGCTTGAGTCAACCTATGTGGGTCGATACGCCCTGGGTCAGGGGCTTGAAGACCTGGCACAACCGCCTTACCGTGTCGGACAATTTCGCGACCGTTTTGTCCGCTTCGCCTATGAACAGGCGATCAATCGCCGCGGCGAGGTGATCGCCGTACCGACCGACATCGGGCCGGGCACGCTACTGTATCGCCACGATCTGCTTGCCAAAGCGGGACTTACCGAAACGGATCTAACAACGTCGTGGGACGGATATGTCGAAGCAGGTATCAAGCTCAAAGCCGCAACCGGCGCGTACCTGATCGGCAATGCACAGCAGGTCAAGGACATCATGATACGCAGCGGCCTCCAGCCGGGTGAAGGACTGTACTTCGATCAGGCGTCGCGGGTATTGGTGACCTCGCCACGCTTCGTGCGCGCCTTCGAACTGGCACGCAAGGTCAGGCAGCATAAGTTGGATGCACGCGCCTACGCATGGTCCAACGAGTGGGCCGAGGGTTTCAAGCGTGGCACCGTGGCAACCGAACCGACGGGGGCATGGATGGTGGGCCAACTTTCCAACTGGGTCGCACCCGACACAAGCGGAAAGTGGCGTGCCGCACCGCTGCCCGAGAAGACTTTTGTCGGCTATGGTGGCACCTACTATGCAATACCCCGACGTGCGCCATCAGCCAATAAATTGCTGGCGTGGGAATTTATCCAATTATTGACACTCGACCGCGAACAACAGTTTGCCGCCTTCAAGTCAGATGATGCATTTCCTGCCCTTGTCGAAGCGCATGACGACCCCTTCTTCGAGCAGCCATTGCCGTTCCTGGGCGGCCAGCGCGCGCGGCTTTTATGGCGCGACGCGGCGCGAAAAATCGTTGCGACCGGCTCGCACAAACAAAGTGACTTCGCCAATGAAGTGATCAACACCGAGTTGTCTAACGTAATGGATCGTGGCAAATCCATCAAACAAGCCCTGGCCGATGCCCAGCGCTTACTCGAACGCAGGGCCTTTCGGTGAGAACCAAGGCACACTTGTTGTCAATCCTGCGACTTTCGCCGCGATTGGCACCCTACGTGCTGATCAGCCCGTTCCTGATCTTGTTTGCCGTGTTTGGCGTGTTCCCGTTGCTATTCTCGCTCTACCTGGCATTCCAGTCGTGGGAGCCGACCAGCGGTCTGGCCGCAATGGAATATGTCGGTCTGGACAACTTTGCCTTCGCGCTTGGCGATGAGTGGTTCTGGAAGTCACTCAAGAACACGCTTTGGCTGGCAGTGGCGGCCGGCGCACCGCAGCATCTGGTTGCGATCCCGCTCGCCGTATTTATTCACAACAGCTTTCATCGTTTCCGCGACGGAATTGTCGGTGCCTATTTCCTGCCGTACATCACCTCGACCGTGGCGATTGCGATCATGTTCAGCGCGCTGTTCTCCACCGATTTCGGCCTGATCAATGTCGGCCTCGGCCTGGTCGGCGTGAGTCCAATTGACTGGCTGAACGAGCCGAACTCGCTCAAACCGATGATTGCGATGGTGGTGTTCTGGAAATACCTCGGCTTCAACGTGGTGATCTACTTGGCGGCGTTACAGACCATCCCGAAAGATCTTTACGAGGCCGCCACCATGGACGGCGCGGGCCGCTGGCAGCAGTTCTGGTTCATCACCCTGCCCAGCATCCGCCCAATGATTTACTTCGGGGTGACCCTCAGCGTGGTCGGCGGGCTGCAATTATTCGAGGAACCCTTCATTCTCACGCGTGGAAACGGCGGAACCGATCAAGCCGGGATGACTGCCGCCGTCTATCTCTACCGGATGGCGTTCGACTTTAATGACTTCGGCGGGGCGAGTGCCATGTCATGGCTGCTTTTCATCGTTGTTGTGGCGCTCACATGGCTCACCAATCGTGCGTTCCGTCCCAGAGGGGCTGCGACGTGAAGCATACGCCCGGTCCATTGGCACCTTGGATGGCTTACGTGGTCGTTGGCGTTGGCGCGCTGATCACGTTGGCACCGTTCTACTTCATGTTTGTCTTTGCCACGCAGTCACGCACCGACATCTTTAATCTGCCGCCGCCGCTATGGTTTGGTGACGATCTGCTCAACAACCTGAAGATCCTCACCGAGCGTCTGCCGTTCTGGCGCAATTTGGGCTGGAGTATCTACGTCGCACTGGCTTCAACTGTCCTTACGCTGCTGTTCTGTTCGATGGCGGGTTATGCCTTTGCGCTGATGGAGTTCCGCTTCAAGAAGGCGCTGTTCACATTGGTCATGGCAACCATGTTGCTGCCCTCATTCATGAACATGATCCCGACGTTTATGATCATGGATGCACTTGGCTGGATCGATGAGCACCGGGCGCTCTACATTCCCGGCGCAGCCAGCGCCTTTGGCATCCTGCTGATGCGCCAGTTCGCCTCCACCGCCGTGCCGAAAGAATTGATTGAAGCGGCCCGTATGGACGGTTGTGGTGAGTTGGGAATCTACTGGCGAATTGTGCTGCCATTGCTGCGGCCGGCGCTTGGCACACTCGGGCTGATCACCTTCATTTCCTCTTGGAACAACTTCATCAATCCGCTGATCGTGATGCGCAGCGCTGAAAACTACACACTGCCACTCGCATTGCGCAGCCTGCAAAGCACACTCAACACTGAATGGGGTGCGCTGATGACCGGCTCGGCCATCGCGACAATTCCCCTGCTGATTTTGTTTGCGATTTCCTCACGGCAGCTCATTGCCGGGCTGACTGCCGGCGCCGTGAAATAACAATACAACATTGACCACACCATGACCCTTCCAACCGACCTATATCGCCAATTTTCACCGGACTTCATCTGGGGTGTCGCCACCAGTTCGTTCCAAATAGAAGGCGGCGCAACGGAAGACGGCAAAGGCGAATCCATTTGGGATCGCTTTTGTCGCGTGCCGGGTGCCATAGCCGACGCAAGCAACGGCGATGTTGCCTGTGACCACTACCACCGCCTCGACAGTGATCTCGATCTCATTGCCGCACTGGGTGTTGACGCTTACCGTTTCTCGGTCTCATGGCCGCGCGTGCAGCCACTGGGTGCCGGCAAATGGAACGAAACAGGTTTGGCGTTTTACGACCGCATGGTTGATGGTTTGCTGGCGCGTGGTGTGCAGCCGTATCTCACGCTGAATCACTGGGACCTGCCGCAGGCGCTGCAAGACAAAGGCGGCTGGGCGAATCGCGATACTGTTCACCACTTTGTCGATTACGCGCTCGGCATACAACGCCGTTTGGGCGACCGGCTTGCGGCCATCACCACACACAACGAGCCGTGGGTGATCGCCGTGCTCGGCCATGAAAACGGAAACTTCGCACCGGGGATAAAGAGCCGTAAGACGGCCGCGCAGGTTGCGCACCACCTGCTGCTCAGCCACGGCCTTGCCCTGCAGGCGCTACGGGAAGTTGGCTGCCGCGCCAAGCTGGGTATCGTGCTGAATCTCGCCCCTTCAATGCCGGCCACGGATTCGCCCGCCGACGCCGCCAAGGCGCACATGGACGACGCGCGCGCCCGGCGCTGGTACACCGATCCGCTGTTCAACGGCGTCTATCCGCAGGAGATAATCGACGAACTCGGCGCAGATGCGCCCGTTGTTGAGGCCGGGGATATGGCGCATATTGCCACGCCGATGGACTACCTGGGCGTCAATTATTATTCGCGTCACGTGGCCAGTGCCGGTGAGCCGTTTGATGCAAAGGCACGCGGTTTGCCCGTCAACGACATGGGATGGGAAATCTATCCGCAGGGTCTGACCGATCTGTTACTGCGCCTGCATCAGGACTATCGATTGCCACCCGTTATCATCACGGAAAATGGCGGCGCATTTAAGGACCAAATCGCCGCCGGCAAAATCCATGACGCCGATCGTACCGACTATCTTCAGACGCATATCGCGGCGGTTGCTGAAGCACAAAAGCAGGGAGTGCCGATGGCCGGCTACATGGTTTGGAGCCTGATGGATAACTTCGAGTGGTCGAGTGGCTACGCCAAACGTTTCGGCATCGTACACGTTGATTACGCCACCCAGCTACGCACGCTCAAAGACAGCGCCATCTGGTACCGCGAATTTCTCCACCAATGCCACGCCGCACGTGATTCAAGAAAGGCGGTCTGACGTGTGCCAGGTTAGTCTGAAAGGTTTGCACAAGAGCTACGGCGCTGTCGAGGTGATTACAGGCATTGACCTGGATGTGAATGACGGCGAGTTTCTGGTCTTTGTCGGGCCCTCAGGATGCGGCAAATCCACGCTCTTGCGTATGATCGCCGGCCTCGAGGATATTACCGCCGGGGAATTGCTGATCGACGGGCAGCGTGCAAACGACGTGCGCCCCGCTGACCGTGGTGCCGCAATGGTTTTCCAAAGCTATGCGTTATATCCGCATATGACGGTCGCTGAAAACATGGGTTTTTCCCTGCGAATGGCTGGCATGCCGCGCGCGCAACGCGACGAACAGGTCAAACGGGCGGCTGATGTATTGCGTATCGCCGAACTGTTGGGGCGCTACCCGAAGGAGCTGTCCGGCGGACAACGTCAGCGCGTCGCGATCGGCCGCGCAATTGTGCGCAAGCCAAAGGTATTTTTGTTTGATGAGCCGCTGTCCAATCTTGATGCGGCACTGCGCGTGAATATGCGTATCGAGCTTTCTCGCCTGCACAAGGAGTTGGGTACAACGATGGTGTATGTCACCCACGATCAGGTCGAGGCAATGACAATGGGCGACCGCATCGCCGTCTTCAACAAGGGCCGTATCGAACAACTCGGCGCACCGATGGATCTCTACAACAACCCCGCCAACGAGTTTGTCGCGAGCTTCCTTGGTGCACCGCGCATCAATCTGATCCCGCGTCCGGCACCGGACGCCTCTGCTTCGCATCGCGCGCTGTGGGAGTGTCTGGCGCCGGCCGCCGCCCCCGGGGTGAATCGCATCGGCCTGCGTGCGGAGCATTTGCATCTGCGACCGGCTGGCGAAGGTATTGCCGCCACGGTCGAACTCGCCGAGCATCTGGGCGACATATCGATCCTGCACCTGCGCGTCGACGGCCTGAGCGAACTCGTGAATGCCAAGGCCGGAACAGGCCATAACCATCTGGCTTCAGGGGAAACCGTCGGGTTGCAACCCGATGCCGCGTGGGCACTTCACTTTGATGCGACCGGCCGCAGGCTGGACTAACGAGGCAGACTATGCAACGACACTGGACCAAACAATTGATGGTGTTTGCATGTCAGACGGCTTTCGCAGTCAATGCGTTCGCGATCGGGACATCGTCACCCGCTGCCAGCCGGGCCACCCTCAAAATGCCGGCAGACTACCGTCTCGTCTGGGCGGACGAGTTCAATACAGATGGTCTGCCCGACCCTGCCAAATGGGCATACGACACGGAACGTAACAAGGCGGGCTGGTACAACGAAGAACTGCAGTACTACGCAGGGCCACGCAAGGAAAACGCGTTTGTCCAGGCTGGTCGACTGACAATCCACACCCGCAAGGAGTCGTTGACGCAGGCGCCTGACTATGGCGGTCAGAAATACACGTCATCGCGTCTGATCACGCGCGGCAAACGCGATTGGACCTACGGTTACGTTGAGGTGCGCGCGAAGTTACCTTGCGGTAAAGGCACGTGGCCGGCGATTTGGATGCTGAACACGCCGGGCGTGTGGCCTGCCGGTGGCGAGCTTGATATCATGGAGCACGTTGGCCGCGATCAGGGGCAAGTGTTCAGCACGGTACACACCGCGGCCGGTCACGGGGCAAAAGGCACCGGCGACGGCGTAAAAATTCCAGACGTATGCCGCGCCTTTCACACCTACCAAATGCACTGGACCGCTGATCTTATCCGCTTTGCGGTTGACGGACTGGTGCACTTCGAATACAAGAATCTGCGCAGCGGATCCGAGCAATGGCCGTTTGATACGCCTCAATTTCTAATTCTCAACACCGCCGTCGGCGGTCTCTTTGGCGGTGCGGTTGATGACAATATTTTTCCGGTTGCGATGGAAGTTGACTATGTCCGCGTCTATCAACGCAGCAAATAATCGCCTCTCTTTTTTGTCGCCGCACAATATGCGCCAATCGTCTTCGCGCTTTTTCATTGGTATCCACCGCAAGTTGTTGCGATGTGCGAAAGCGATATTGTGCGTAAGTCTGGTTGCGGCCGCATCGGTTGCACCTGCCAACCCGGCCACCACGTTAACGTTGCGGCCGCTACCGGCCGATTTTGTGTCCCGAAACGCGGTGTCTTATTCGCCGTTCCGAACCGCAAAAAACGTCGCAGACCGTGACAACGAGGTCATCACTGCGGCGATGATCAAGCAGGACCTTGACCTTCTGCTTGCCGGCCGTTTCACATTGATCCGCCTGTTCGACAGCTCGGACAAGATTGCCCGGCTGACCCTCGACGTCATCCGTGAACACCGGCTTGATATCAAGGTGATGCTCGGTATCTATGTACACCGCGACAATCGCGCCTACAACGATGCCGAGATTTCTCGCGGCATCGTGTTGGCGAATACCTACAAGGATATCGTGGTGGCGGTCAGTGTTGGCAATGAGACGATGGTGAGCTGGTCTTTCAACCGCTTTGATACGATTGCGATGAAGGGTTTTATTGATACCGTGCGCAAAGCGGTTGACCAACCGGTGACCACCGACGACAACTGGGCCTTCTTCGCGTGGAATGGCGGCACCGAACAGAACCCCGCCCCAATCCTCGCCAGCATCGACTTTGTCGCAATGCACACATACCCCCTGCTTGACTCGGTCTACAGCCCCTATCTGTGGGACTGGCGGCAGGCGGCAGTGCCACCAAAGCGGCGTGCCGCCGCAATGGTCGACGCCGCAATTTCCCGCGCGAAGTTCGAGTACCGCGCGGTGCGCTCGCACATGGATTCACTTGGCCTGCAGGCAATGCCGATTGTGATTGGTGAAACCGGCTGGCAGGCGGACCCGGCCAGAGTACCCTTCCGCTCACATCCGGTGAATCAAAAGATGTATGTCGAGCGGCTTAATGCCTGGCGGGCGGCAAGCGACGGGCCAAAGACGATCATTTATTTCGAGGCGTTCGACGAACCCTGGAAAGAGGACGATGATAAGTGGGGACTATTCAATGTGAAGCGACAAGCGCGTCCCGTGGTGCAACATCTCTATCCGCGTGCCATCTGGGAGCCCGGTCACTACACTGCGGCTGATGCCGTCTACGTCACGCCAATTAAAATCCGTATGGTTGTTTCGGCTCGACACTATACGTTGCATGCCAGCGGCGCCACGCCGGGCGAAACGCGGCCCAAGCTGGGCGCATGGAAGGTCAATCAAAAAAGCGCCACGATCCGCCTCAACAACAGCGTCGTGATTTCACCCCGTGCCGCCGCTGGCGAATGGCGCGTCGCCCTTCCGGTTCCGGGCAATCGGGCGGACAATCTTTCGGCGTTTGCTGGCGGAACCCTACAGTTCCGCATCAAGACCACCTATGCCGGCACGCTTGAAGTCGGCTTCCAGGTCGGCAGTGCCACCGAAGGCAGCGCCTTTGCCGCATACCTGCCGTTGGTCATCGGTGAATTTGGCTTCGTCAATGACGGCACCTGGCGTGCCGTTTCGATTCCGGTCGATACGATTCGCCAGTTTGTCGCCTACAAAGAAAAAGTGGGATTGAGCCGCATTGATCTGATGCGCGTGACGAGTCCGTTTGTCATCGCCGGCCGCCAATCGGCAACCAGCACTGCGTCTGACAAGCAAGCGCAGGCCCTCATTGAAATCGATGCCATACAATGGACATGGTGAGTCAACGCGGCGCACGCTGAAATCGTGTCTCGACAGCCAATCCGCATCAATCGCAAAAGCGATCAGTCGCTTGCCACCACTCAAGCCGTGGCAAGCGCGCGTGTCGAATTGCGGATTACCAGACGCGGTTCGGGAAGACAATGGGTCGGCACCTCGTCAGCCAACAGATGCAGCAACGATTCCGCCGCAATCTGTCCGAGCTCATAGGGACCCTGGTGAATACTGGTCAGCGGCGGGATCGAATGTACCGCGCCGGCCAGATCGTCGAAACCAACCAGCGAGACATTTTCCGGCACGCGCAGGCCGCGCCGGTGCAGCGCCAACGCCGCACCAAAAGCCATTTGGTCATTGGCCGCAAAAATCGCGGTAAACGGTTCACGTCTGTCAATCAGTCGTTCGACCGCTTCAAGACCACTCTTCTCCAAATAGTTACCCGGCAAAACCAAAGCAGGATTGAATGGAACGCCCGCCGCTTTCAGCGCGGCACGATAACCACGCAAACGTTCATTCGCGTCAGGGTGCTCGGGGTCGCCGCCGATAAAGGCGATCTTGCGGTGTCCCAGCATGAGCAGGTGATGTGTCGCAATTTGGGCACCCTGAAAATTGTTGAAGTCCAACGAATATAGCGACGGCGCGGTCAAATTTCTGCCGGTCACAACCACCGGCAGCGACTTTGCGATACTTCGTAATGCCACGTCACTGAGTCTGCCGGTCAGGATGATGAGGCCGTCGACCCGCCGCGAAAGCAGAATGTCAATGCAGCGCTTTTCCTCGACCGCATTCCAATGTCCGCTGACAAACAGCGGGCTGTAGCCGGCGCGGCCGAGTTCTTCTTCGATACCCCGAAGGGCGAGACCGTAAAACGGGCTGTCAATGGCTTGTGTCACAACCCCCACACTTAACGTCCGCCCTCCCGCGAGGCCGCGCGCAACCGGATTGGGCGTAAAACCGAGTGCGGCAATTGCACGATCTACCGCCTCGCGTTTGGCGGGACTGACAACCGCCGTTCCATTCAATATGCGCGATACGGTGCTCGGCGAAACCCCACAGGCAGACGCCACCATGCCGAGTGTGACCTTGGTACCGTGCGCACCTCTGTCTCGCGCCGCCGTTTTTCTTGTCGTTTTTTTGGTCGTCATGGACAGATAAAAAAATTCAACGTCATTTGTGTTCGGCGGTGACCGGCAGTGGTCATCCGGCCCACGCGCATTATGCGACAAATTTCAGCTATATTTGCCCACAAAATGCCTGATGCATTTGAATTGTCAACGCCATGCGGAGAGTCAATCACGCAGCGTTTCACCCATTACCGCGCCCAACCCGGACAAGGCTGTCATCTCGCCGGTGATCACGGTTGTTGGTATTGATTCAAGATAGCCGGATAGGCGACCTTTACTCTCGAAGCGATGCCGAAATCCAGATTCCTTGAAGATCGGTAGAATTTTTGGCACGATTCCGCCGCCGATAAATACGCCACCGCGTGCACAAAATAGCAGTGCCATGTTGCCTGCGATCGTGCCCAACATTTCGCAAAATGTATTGATGGTGAAGCGGCATAAAACATCATTGCCCGCCATCGCATTGGCGCCAATTTCTTCTGCGGTAATCCGGGCGTCAAACGTCTCGCCCTTCACCCGACCAATGGCACGATACAAGATGGGAAGTCCTGTGCCAGACAGAAAGGCTTCGGCGGAAATATGTTGCCGCTCGGTCCACGCCGCACGCAATACCGACAACTCAAACTCCGTTGTCGGCGAAAGCGACATGTGCCCGCCTTCGCTGCTGACCGGAAGCCATGATTTAGTGCCGTTCGGTACGATAGCCGCAACACCCAAACCGGTTCCAGGCCCGATCACTGCCATTGGTGCACGATCCAATGCTTTGCCACCGCCGACCTGACAAAGACTTTTTGCCGGGATATGCCGCAATGAAAGTGCCAGCGCCTCAAAATCGTTCAATACCCAAAGCGACGCCAGGCCAAGCCGCTCCTTTAGTGCCCGCTGCGAAAATTGCCATGGGCTATTGGTAAATTGGACCCAATCACCGGTGACCGCACAGGCCACGGCAAGCGCAACATGCTGCGGCCGGGCCAGCCCGTATTCGCGCAAATAGTCCTCAATGGCCGCCTCCACATTGGCGTAGTCTGCGCAGCGATACTCCTTTTGCAACTGCGGAACGCCGGTTGTATCTGCAATGCGCGCAATGCGCATGTTAGTACCGCCAATATCGGCTATCAGACACTCGACCATTGCGCACCTTTCTTTGTTTCAGGTCTGGACTGAATGACAAATGCGCTTTTACACGCTGGAAAATTTTTAGCAGCGACCCGCATCTTGAGTATCATTTTGCGCATTTGAAACCGCTTTCAAAGATACCAAATACTACCACCAGCTGATGGCTGGAAGCTTCGCCGCCCACCTTTAATCACTCACGCCGACTTGTTGATGATCTCTTTGAGTTGCCGCAGCTTTGGTGCAACAACCGGCATGGTCAACATGGTACTGGCCACGGCCATCAACAATAGCGCGGTGAAGGTATCACCACTGATCAAGCCTTTGTCGAGCAGGATATTGGCAAAAATAATCATGATCAACGCCTTGGTTTGCAACAGCCACCCGATGATCGATGCTTCTCCCGCCGGCCACCGAAGTATTTTTCCGGCCAGATGAACGCCGAGCAGCTTGCCGACAACGGCAGCGACCAGCAGTACCCCCGCCGCCGCAAATACCGCCCCCCCTCCCAGTGCCCAGTTGGTACGCAGGCCGGTGCTGAGAAAAAACACCGGCATCAACACCAACAAAACGTTATGCCGCAATTGGTCCATCTGCGCCTGGTCGAACCATTCGCTATCCATGACCGCGCCGGCCAAAAACGCGCCGACCATAAAGTGCAAACCGGCCCAATCTGCACCAAACGAACAAACCGCCAGCCAGATCAAACCGACATACCAGCGATCACGTTCTGGCAGCCACCTCATCAGCCGCCGAAACAGGTAGGTGCAGACGGCGAAGGCAAAAATAAAGGCGACTTGTTTTCCGACACGTTGCCAGTCCATCAAGATGAATGCCAACACACCCCAAATCGCGATATCGTCAACGCTGGCGTATCGCAGAATGCGTTGGCCGATCGGCTGGCGCAGGATTTCGAGTTTTTCCATCAGCAGGATCAAGATCGGCAACGCCGTGACTGCGCATGCCATACCGATACCCATGACAAACTGCCAGCTGGTGCCCTTCGGACCAATCCAGCCATCGGTCATCAGCAGCCCGCTCGCGGCAACCGCGCCAAGCAACAGTGGCACCGCCAGCGCCAACCCGGCGGTGATGCTACTTTCACGTCGATGTGCCCAGGCTTTTTTTAAGTCGAGTTCGATCCCGGCGATCCAGACAAACAAAATTACCGCCCACCACGCAACGCCGTTGAGCGCCTGAATCACGGACGGATTAAAAACGAAGCTGTAATACTCTGGAAATACCTTGCCGAGGATGCCGGGTCCCAGCAGGATGCCGGTCAAAATCTGCACAACCACCAGCGGGGCGTAATACTCGGTTCTCCCCAGGCGCCAGACCAGATAAGGAACGGTGAAAATGATCGTCATGGCGATCAGGAAAATTTCGGCTGTGTTCATGATTGCGCCGCCTGAAATGGCATCACTTTCGCCTCCTTGATTGGCAAATTTGCCACCGCTGCGAGCAACGCAAGCGCAATATCGGCATACCACATCACGTTGTAGCTCCCCAACTCGGTCACGGCAATGCCGCCCAACCAGGCGCCAAAAAATCCGCCGATCTGGTGTGACAACAAGGTCAGACCAAACAAAGTCGCCAGATAACGTGTGCCAAACAATTTGCCCACCACGCCTGCCGTCGGTGGCACCGTCGCCAGCCATGTCAATCCCAACCCCGCGGCAAACAAGTAGAAGGTGAGCTCGGTCTTTGGTGACAACAAATAAATGCCGATCAACAACGCGCGCGACGCATACATCCAGAACAGGATGTATTTGCTACGGTAACGACCCACGCCCCACCCCGCCGCGAGGCTGCCAACAATATTCGCCAATCCAATAATGGCAAGCGACCAACTGGCGACATTGACCGGCAGCGCGCACAACGCGACCTCACCCGGCAGATGGGTCACCAGAAACGCAATATGAAAACCGCAGGTAAAAAAGCCCGCGTGCAACAGCAAATAACTGGGGTCCTTGAGCGCATCCGACACCGCGCGTTTTAAACCCTTTTCGGGAATCGCGTTTGTATCTGCCTTGTCACCCATTGCTGCGACAGGCTTTGGCGCGCCGCGCAATAGGCGCGCCAGCGGCAAGGTGGTCAGCGCAATGGCCGCCATCGCCCACATGGCGCCCATCCAGCCCAACATGCTGATCAGCTTTTGCACAATCGGCGCAAACAAAAACTGGCCAAATGATCCGCCGGCGTTGATGATGCCCGACGCCATGCCGCGTTTTTCAGCGGGCAATCTATTCGCCGCCGCACCGATCAACACGGAAAAACTGCCGGCACCCGCGCCTGCCGCCATCAAAAAACCGACCGCAAAAGACATACCGACGCTTGATGTCATGAACGGTGTGATGACAAAACCCAACGACAAAATAATCGCGCCACCGGCGATGACACGGCCCGGCCCGTAGCGATCGGCAATGGCACCGGCAATCGGTTGCACCGCGCCCCAGGTGAATTGGCCGATGGCGAGCGATAAGCTGATTGCGGCAATGCCAAGCCCGGTGGCGGTGTTCAACGGTGAGACAAACAGTCCCATGGTTTGCCGAGCGCCCATGGTAATCATGAGTACCGCCGCGGCAACCAATGTGATCAGCCAATAACGGTTTGCCTGTGCCTTGGTCGTCATTTGGTCGTCATTTGCTCGTTACTTGCCCGGCTTGGGCGCGTGCAGGTAGGCCTTTGGCACCGCCTTCACCAAGGGCACGATCTGGTGCAAAAACGCCGACAGCGCGGATGAACGCCGCCACACCATGGCGATGCGGCGATGTGGTACGGGCTCGCTGAATGGCACCAGCGTGACCGCGTCTGAATTCGGCGACGGCGGATGCACCGTCAATGCCGGCAACAACGTGATGCCCACTTTGGCCGCCACCATGTGGCGCAATGTCTCCAGACTGGTCGCGCGAAAACCGGATTTCTCGCCGGCACCGGCCATATGACACACCTCGAGCGCCTGTTCACGCAGGCAATGGCCATCGTCGAGCAACAACAATCGTTCGTCGGCGAGGTCGGCCAGTTTGGCTTTTTTCATTTTTGCGAACGGGTGGGCTTTGGGCACGGCGAGGATGAAGTCTTCCTCAAACAGGAACTCTACATGCAAACCGTCATCGTGAATTGGCAGCGCCAGAATGCCGCAGTCGAGTTCACCGTCGTGCAGTTTTTTCAGGATAACCTCGGTTTTTTCCTCGACCAGAATCAATTCGAGTTTCGGAAAACGTGTGATGATCGGCGGAATAATATGCGGCAGTAAATATGGCCCCAGCGTCGGAAAAATACCGAGCTTGACCATGCCGGACTCCGGGTCTTTTGAGCGCCGTGCAATGTTTTTGATTTCGTCGGCCTCACGCAAGATGGCGCGCGCACGCGCGACCACCGCCTCACCAACCGGCGTCAGCATCACGTTACGTGGGTTGCGTTCAATCAGCGAAACACCCAACTCCGCTTCGAACTTCATCAACTGCGTCGACAGTGTTGGCTGCGACACAAAACTTGCCTCAGCCGCGCGGCCAAAATGTTTCAGATCGGCCAGCGCCACCAGATATCGCAAATCTCGCAGGTTCATTGTGTTTGCCGCCGGTTGTTAAGTGGTTGATCGCTGTCAATCAAGCGATTGATGATTGCTATCGTCAATATGATATCAATCATTTTGGGGAATGTATCAAAGGACATCACCCGTCGGACAATCCACCGCAAACTGGTTTGTCACCAATCAAACCCAGGTGACCTTCCCCGGCGCTAGGCCGGGGTCCAAGTTGATTTCGACAGTGGTCGACGAGTGAACAAACTTGGGCACCGGACGCGCGCGAAACAAAAAACGGTTTCGCTTCTCCGGTGAAGGGGTCGCGATGAAGCAGTTTCGCTTCTCCGGTGAAGGGGGATATAGCGGAACCGCTGCGCCGCGCCTTCGGTAATCGGGCGATTACGGCCAGCACCGCATTTAACCTTCCCCGGCGTTAGGCCGGGGTCCAAGTTGATTTTGGCTGTGGTGGATGAGGGACCAAATTTGGGCGCCGGACGTGCGCGAAACAAAAAACTGTTTCGCTTCTCCGGTGAAGGGATGACGTTTGACCTTCCCCGGCCAGCGTGGCCCGTTCATCGGCCATTCAGGCCGGGGTCCAAGTTGAGGCAGTTGCGCAGCCGTGAAAAACACAAAATCCTGCGCCACCAAAACGTGCCGGCGCGGCGCGATTTGACTGGTCAATCAAATCCCTGAATTTTGCGCACGATGTATAGTCGAGCCATGCAAAAATTTGGCTTCAAAATTCAGACCAAGACCGGCACCAGCGTGGACCACCTCGTGGTACACGCGGTGGATCAGCCGGCGGCGGAGGAAAAGCTGCGCAAAATGTACCACCAGTGCAAAATTATCGAGGTACGTGTAATCGACGATTTGCCGCGCGGCGAAGGCACCGATCTTGAGGGGGCTATTTCATTGATTGTCGGGCAGGATACAAAACCATAGTTTTGTTGGCCCGGTCAAAGCCTCTAGCTGAAAAACGAGGCGGGGCGCGGCATTTCTGGCATAAATGCCGGGAACGGCACGCCGATTATGGACTTTTCGTTTTCAGCGTCTTGCCGCATGAACGCGCTTGACGACAGTTCGTCATACAGCGACTGATAGTCCTTTGCGCCGCGACTGTCAGGGGCGTGATCAAAAACGTCTTTTTCAGCAAACGGACTTTCGGCGATCGAGACACTTTCCGCAATGCGGGTCTCACACACTTCGGCGCCAAATTTTTCACGGAAGTCGCGGTCAATCTCCCATGACATTTTGCGACGCGCATCGAATCGGGTGATGACATAACAACGTGCGATACGTTTTTTGAGCACCGGCCCGAGCGCGTTCAACGTCTTCTCGACCTGCATCGCCCCCTTGACCGCGAGGTAGTCCGCCGACACCGGCACCAACACCTTGTCCGCGGCAAAAATTGCCGACAACGACAACACGCCGAGCAGCGGGCAACAATCAATAATCACTGGTCGCACACCGTTCAACTGTTCACGAATCAAGGCGAACTTGAGCTTATTCAGAATATTCGGGCCCTTGCCAAACTGTGTATCGATCTTTGCCAGCTCGAGATGCGCGGGCAATAAATGCCAACCACGACCAGTGTCCTGGATGATGTCGGCAAGCGGCTTGTTGTCACGATAGTGCGCGTACAGACTTTGCTCTGAACCGTTTATGGTTACACCTGACAGCGCGGTCAGATGCGCTTGCGGATCCAAATCGATGGCAAGCGGGTGTTGCCCGG
>JANPDI010000049.1:0-2894 GCA_031431435.1 Burkholderiales bacterium | reverse complement strand
GGGTAGACATCTCTAATTACTCACAGGCGCAGCTCAATGCCGTGGCAAGGCGATTGAATGGGCGCCCAAGGATGACGTTAGACTACGAAACACCTGCTGAACGATTCAGCCAACTTGTTGCATCGACCAGTTGAATCCGCCGGCACAAGCCGACATCAACTCCTCCGCATATCAAGGCGTTGAAGTTACTTCAGCGTTTCATACTGAATGGCGCTTTATGGCGCGCCCAATATGAGCACTTCTCAGTAGACTGAAGTAATAGCCTTTTTAGAAAGGCTTACAGCATGGCAAGGCTGGGGCCGCCTTTGCTTCCAAACCATGTGGTGTTAAACCGTTTTTGTGCGGCCTTCAAGGCAGCGGTGTCTCCGCGTTTTCGATACACCTCCATCAGGCCCTGCAGCGCCCAGCCATTGCTCGGCGTTTGTGCCAGCGACTCTCGAAATGTTTTTTCAGACTCATCCAATTTGCCGGCACGCAGCAATGCGGCGGCCAATGACTGCCGAACCGGGTAATACCAGTACGGCGGCTCGGTATAGGGAAGCGAATCCTGCACAAATACCGCTGCTTGAAAAGCCTTCACGGCACCATTGACATCGCCGCGGGCATCAGCAAGCCGGCCGCTTGCCACATGCCGCGCTGTCTCCACGATTTCCTTGGCGGGGATGCTTTCTTTGATGAGGTCCTTAAAGTCGCCGTTACGTTCAATGTCGGCCAGGATATCGATTTGCGCCTGACTGGCGGCTAAGTCGCCCTTTCGTGCCAGGGCCACTGCGCGTGCGTAGTGCCACATGGCCTTGACCAGAATGAATTCCTTGCCCGGCTCGGCCAGTGCCAGAATGGTCTCGGGCGTACTGAACTGCACGTGCGAAAAATAAGGCGCCGCCTTGACGGGCTGCATGCCGGCGGCAGTCTTCAGAAATTCGTTGTCGATTGACTTGTCGAGTTTGCCCGCCGCTTCCAAGGCGACTTTGGCATCACCGCCCATTAATGCCGAGACCATCACAAAATGAATGTTGTGGGGGTAATACGCGCCCTTGTAAAGCGGATCACTTGGTGAGTTCTTGAAGTACTTTTCATCGACCGCAATGGCGGCAAGATTTGTCGTCAAGGCTTCCTTGTACAAGCCAACTCGGTAATAAATATGTGACGGCATGTGTACGATATGGCCAGCGCCCGGCATCAGTTTGCCAAGTTGACGGGCATAGAGCAGTGCGCGCTCGGGGCTGGTGGATGCCTCCACCGCGTGAATGTAATAGTGAATCGCGCCGGGATGGAGTGGGCTGCGTTCCAACACCCGCTCCAGAGCATCAATCAATTCGCCGGTGCGCCCCTTTGGTTTTGCCCCGGCCGCTTGCCAGTAGTCCCAAGGCGCGAGGTCCATCAGCGACTCGGCAAACAGAACTTGGATGTTATCGTCCGTGCGGAAGCGTTTGGCTGCTTCAGTCATTGCGTCTGCGTACGCATTGTCGAGCGCTGTTCGTTCCACCTTTGGATCAGTGGAATAACGCTTGGCGACGGCATTGATGAGCGCCTTTTCTCTATCGTTCGCGCCAGCCATACGATCCACGGCCTTTTGCGCGGCTGCCACCGCTGGACCAACCGCTTCAGGAAACATGGGGGCGTTGATGTTGGGGCCCAACACCAGCGCCTCCCCCCAGAAACACATGGCACAGCGCGGGTCGAGCCGTTGTGCCTCGCGAAACGCGCGCGCGGCCTCGGCATGATTGAATGCAAACGTGAGGCGCAAGCCTTGATCGAAGTAGGCCTGCGCCTTGGCGTTGGTGGTGGAGATCGGGTAATGCAGACTGCCGAGATCGCCAAACAACGGCGGGATGTCCTCAGCGGCCTTGCTGGTCACCGCCGCCTTCTTTGGGCGCGGTTGGAACGGCGCGGTTTCGGCCTTGGCAAGAATCATTTTGGTCAGCAGTGCGGGTGCGCCGTTGGCGCCGGGTGCACAAATGGTGCCGTTGGTGAAAAGAGGATCGAAATAGGTTGATTTGTCATCAACGCCAGCCTGCGTCGGCGCAATGGAAAACGCACCCGCGGTGATCAAGCCAATTGTGACGGGCCTCAATGTCCGCAGCTTTAACGTCAGCAGCTTTAATTTCATGACGACACCTTTCTAATAAATCATCGTGTTTGTCGAGTCTAGTGGCGGGACGCGCCCGAAATAATGCGCATTCGAAGTCTTCAATGATTCTCATCGCGGCCACAAAGCTTGTCAACGAAGCGTTTGTTGCCCGGTAGAGCGCTGTTGTGGCACGGTCTGTCGGTGCGCCAGGGTGCCCGATCAAACAGCGCAAAAGGGTTTGCACGTGATTGATTTCCCGTCGCCTTCCACACGTGTTATCAAAAAAATAAAAGTCCTTTATCCACGGGCATTTTGGCGCATAAATGCCTGAAGTCGCCCGCCAATCGGCGATTTTGATTATTGATTCTGCTGCCCGGCTGGCTCCGCGACAATTCAGACTTCCCCACCTGAGGCGCAAACCGTCAATAATGCGGCTATGCCGCGCGCCTCTGCCAAAACATCCACCAAAACCACGCCGACCAAGCCCGCCTCTTCGCTCGCGCAAAAGCTGGCGCAGATCGGCCTTCGCAACGAATGGGATTTTGCGTTGCATCTGCCGATTCGGTATGAGGATGAAACCCGCATCACACGTGTTCGTGATGCAATGGCGGGGATCGATTGCCAGGTTGAGGTGGAAATTTTTCATGCTGAGGTGACGTATCGGCCGCGTCGTCAGCTGGTGGTGCAGACGCGTGACGGCGAGGATATTTTGTTTCTGCGCTTTCTGAATTTCTACGGTAGCCAGGTCAAACAAATGGCGGTTGGCAAACGGCTGCGCTTATTCGGTGAAGTGCGGCAGGGATTTTTTGGTGCGGAAATGGTG
>JANPDI010000048.1:0-2334 GCA_031431435.1 Burkholderiales bacterium | reverse complement strand
TTACCACGCGCCGAATGGGCGGGTAGCTGAGATAAAAAATAATCTGGAGGAAGCCCGATGAAACATATGAAGAATCTGCCGGCTGTTTGGTCGATCGCCTGCATCGCAATGGCAATTGGTATGGCCCATGGCGCAGACGCGCTTGCCCAACAGGCGGCCAAACCTGCCGCAAAGACGCCGGCCAAGGCGGCCGCCGCCGCGCCAGCCGCACCGGCCAAGAGCACCGACGCCACCGTGCGTGAAATCGAAAAATACCGGGAAGCGCTCGCCGACGGCAACCCGGCAGAATTATGGGAAGCGCGCGGAGAAGACCTCTGGAAACAAAAGCGCGGGCCAAAAATGGCATCACTGCAGGCGTGTGACCTGGGTCTGGGTGAGGGCGTGGTCAAGGGTGCCTACGCACAATTGCCCCGATACTTTGAAGACACCGACAAAGTTGAAGATCTTGAATCCCGGCTTGTTAGTTGCATGGTGATATTGCAGGGGTTCACTTACGCCCAAGCGAAGCGCGCACCGTTCGGCTCGCCGGACAACAAGTCAAATATGGAGGCACTGGTCGCCTACGTGACTGCCAATTCACGTGGCGTGAAGATGAACGTTTCATTGAAACACGCCAAAGAAAAAGAAGCGTTTGCCATCGGCAAAAAAATGTTCTTTCATCGCGGTGGACCGCATGACTTTTCGTGTGCAACCTGCCACGCACAGGACAATATTCGTATCCGTCTGCAGGATTTGCCAAACCTGACCAAGACCGAGCCCGCCCAGCGCGCGTATACATCCTGGCCCGCCTACCGTGTCAGCCAGGGCGAGCTGCGGTCGTTCCAGTGGCGTTTATTTGATTGTTTCCGCCAGCAGCGATTCCCCGAGCTTGATTTCACCTCCGAAGGCTCGGTGGCATTAACAACGTATCTTGCGCGCAATGCCAACGGTGGCATTTTTAACGCGCCAGCGATCAAGCGCTAGGAAGACCAACATGAAAAAAAATCATATCAGCATTGTTGGCGGCCTCATCGTCACCTCAGCCTTCGCGGTATCCGCACAGGCACAAACCAAAGCGGCGGCACCTGACCGTGCCACAGAAGTCATGACCAGTGCCTTTAAAGAGCGCGGTCAGGCCAAGCTGGATCGCTTGAAGCAGGACAAGGCAATGGAAGCGTGTACCAAGTACACCCTGACACCGATTCCAAAGGCGCTTGCCAAACAAATCGAAGAAGAAAACTTCAAAGCGATTCCGTTTCCCGCCGATGGCAAGTATCTGGGCGACTGGAAGGCCGGCGAGCGTATTGCGCAGTCCGGTGTCGGCATGCAATTCACCGACAACCCGGCAAATCCAAGCGGGGCAAATTGTTACGCCTGCCACAAGCTTGATCCAAAGGAATTGTCGTTCGGCACCATCGGCTCGACCCTGGAAAAGTTCGGCAAGATTCGCGGTTACACGTCTGAAATCGCAAAATACGCTTACGGCAAGATTTACAACTCACAAGCCTATTCGGCGTGTTCGAATATGCCGCGCTTTGGCCACAACAAAATATTGACCGAAACACAGATCAAGGATTTGGTGGCGTTGTTGATGGATCCGGAATCGCCCGTTAATAAGTGACAGATTTTCTTTAAAAATTTTGGTGAAATTTTTTCTAGAAAATCTTCCTCGCAGTAAGTCGGTATTTACGTTTCCGGCAAAAAGCCGAAAGGACAAAAATGAAAGCAATCTCAAGCCTCATCGTTTCAACGGTGCTGGTGGGAATGAACGCGCACGCCGCTCCTGCAGCGCCCGCGACGTTTCAACTCAAACAGCTCACGCTTGAAACCGCGCAACGTGCCGCCCAAGCTGCGCTCAACAAGTGCCGCAAGGAAGGCGCACAAGTGGCCGTCGCGGTGGTTGATCGCGGTGGAAACACCCAAGTGATGTTGCGAGATCGTTTTGCCGGTGCGCACACGCCGGACACGGCGGTCAACAAAGCCTGGACCTCCGTGAGTTTTAAAATCAGCACCACGGAGCTGGGCAAGGAAACCGAGCCTAACAAAGCCTCAAGTGGCATTCGCAATCTGCCGCGTGTCATCACCGTCGGTGGCGGGTTGATGATTGAGGCGGGCGGTGCCTTGCTCGGCGGGATCGGTGTCTCCGGTGCGCCGAGTGGCGCGCTGGATGAAGCGTGCGCGCAAGCCGGCATCAAGGCGATTGCCGACGATCTTGAGTTTTAACGGGGTACGATATGAGCAGCATGAATCGGCGTGAATTTCTTAACGTATTGGCGATTGCCTCTGCAGGCGGCATGGCGCTTGACAGTTATTCCGCACTGGCGTCGCAGGCCGCGTCATCGGCGGGTGCAGGCA
>JANPDI010000047.1:0-2229 GCA_031431435.1 Burkholderiales bacterium | reverse complement strand
GGCTAACACCAAGCCGCACCAAGGCGCGCTCAATATCGCCAGCCAATGCAAACGGTCGGCGCGGTGATGCAATGCGCGGGTTAGCGAAATCACGTCTTGCACAGGCTGACGCTGCACCAAGCTTTCAATCTCCACCGCTGAATATCGCCACTCAGGATGTGTCGTCCGAATTTCGCTAACAAGCTCAGCTAGATGTTTGCGCGCGCTGACCAACACGGCAATTTTTCTGCCCGGGTCGGCTCGCCATTCGGCGGCGATGGTTTGCACAATTTGCTCGGCTTCGGCTCGCGCTGCGGCGTGGCGACCGGCTGATTTGGCGACAATCACCGGATGCAAAGTAACGCCTGCATCGTTTGCGGAATCACGTGTGGCGACAAATTCGCGGTAATTAATCTCACCTCGCGTCGGGTCATCGGCGGCAGGAAAAACCTGCGGGAAAGTTTGGTTAATCCAATCCACCACTGGCGGACACGAACGATTGTTGCGCGATAGCCGCAATTGCTCTAGCGTCAGTTCGCCGATACCAAATTCTTTCACCCGCAAAAATAATCCGACATCGGCTTTGCGAAATCGATAGATCGATTGCATGGGATCGCCGACCACAAACAGCGTGCGACCGTCGCCCGACTGCCAGCCCGCCGTGAGCCGCGTGAGCAAATCAATTTGGGTCGGACTGGTGTCCTGAAATTCATCAACCAACAAATGTTTGATGTGGTAATCGAGTCGCAAGCCAAGTTCGGAAGGGTCGAGATCATCACCGAGCGCCGCAATCGCGCGCGCTGAAAGCTCGCCAAAATCGACCTCGCCACGCTCGCGAAAGACTAACCATAATTCAGCCGCTGCCAGCTTCATCAGTCGTGCCATCGCACGCACCGTTTGGTCGTTGTCGTGATCAACGCGCGGCAGTTGACCAATGCGTTGCAGAGCCAGGATTTGGCTGGCACGCAGGTCTTGGAGCAGTTCGATGATTGCGTCTTTTTGCGGCTTGCACGCCGCACCGGCGGGGAATCCATCATTCACATTCGGCTTCTTGCGTGGCGTGCCGGCTTTGGTCAACAGCATCGCGGCGATGGCGCGCCATTGCGACAAATCCCCGACCTCTGCCGTCAGTGGTTCATTCCAATCCGCCAACTCGCCGCGCTCCAAATTCACCGCCGCGAATTGCGCCAATGGCATCAATCGCGCTTGCCACGAGGCGTCAAGCCCATCAGCAATGCGTGCCAAATCTGCACTCACCAAAGCACGTAGCGCGTCGCCAACTGCCAACTCGGGATTATCGAGTTCGGCAATCTCGCGCCACTGCTCGCGCCGCGCCAACATCTGCGCCAGTAAACCGGCTAAACGCGTCACATCGTTATCCAAATAGGCTAACGCAGTCGCTACCGTTTCGGCATGCTCGCCATCATCTTCCAAATGATCCAGCGCACGGCGCGCCGCGTCAGCATAATGGCGCGACGCATCTTCTATCGTCGCCGGTTGCGCACCGAAGCGCGACAAAAATGGCATCTGCCACGCGAGGTTGCTGCACAAGGCGTCTATCGTCGTCAAACGCATGCGACCGGTCTGCGTCAGCAGATTCCAATCGAATTCTGCGGAGCGCGCCAAGGCTGCGCGCGCAAGTTCAAAAGTAATCAACTTGTGTGCCGCCGTCGGCGCAATGCCAGCACGCGCCAGTGCCAAACTGTCCTGAATCCGACTACGCATTTCACCTGCCGCTTTGTTGGTGAAAGTAATCGCAATGATTTCTTCGGGTGATTCGACGGTTGCCAGCAGACGCAAATAACGCTGCGTCAAAAGCTCAGTCTTGCCTGCACCAGCAGGTGCTTCGACGATGAAGGATTCAAGCGCCAGCGCACGACGACGATTTTGCTCGTCGTCAAATAGCAGGTCGCCAGTTGGTGCTGATGACACGCCGTTCAACTGAAATCCTTCAAGAAATTCAAATCACTCACCCGCCAAAAACAAGCGCCGAGCTTCTTCGGCCTTAATCGCCAAATTCACTTCCTCCAGCACTCCAGCGACATCGGCGATACGGGTTTCCAAGGCAATTTTTCCAGTCAACTCGGTGTCTGTTTTCAACTTGCCCGATTCGTATAAAAGCCACATTTCTTTGCCGTATTGGGTGTCGAGCAATTCCGGTGCGAAGCGGCCGAAATAGCTGGCAAGATTGGCAACGTCACGCTCCAACATAGCGCTGGCATTCATGTTGCCTGCCGCGTTGACGGCTTG
>JANPDI010000046.1:0-2213 GCA_031431435.1 Burkholderiales bacterium | reverse complement strand
ACCACCCCTGCCATCGACCACATAGTCGGTTGTTCCCTCTGGAGGGAAGAAGTTTTCGTCAGTGTCGTTTCCGATTACCGTTGCCATGCCCAAACCCTTTGCAGGTAAATCAATATCGCAAGCTCACGAGTAGCTGCGTCCTGTATGGTCAAAGCAAAGAAAACGCAGCCCCGTGTTCTGCAAAAATTCTACGCCACTCTGTTCGTGCAACATTGCAATCGTCGAATAACTCCCGGCGGCAATCGCTACCGGCGCAACCACGCTAACCGACTGCCAGTGCCGCACTGGCCAGCCGGTCTTGGGATTCAGGAGGTGGCAATAACGGATGCCGTCGATCTCGAAATAGCGCTCGTAGTCACCGCTGGTAGCCAGCGCTTCGTCGTATAGATCGATGCTGGCGACGATCTTGCTGTCGACTCGCGGATCGCGAATCCCGGCCACCCATGGCCGCCCGTCGGCTTGAACACCAATCACCCGCACATCGCCACCAAGGTTGACGCAGGCGTGTTCAATGCCGACCGATTGAATCGTCGTCGCGGGGCGATACGCCGCGTACTCCTTGCCAAAGCCGCCAAAGTCGATTTCCATCCCGGTCTGTGGCAAACGTATTCCATCATCGTTACGCTGAACTAGATTCCAGCCGATCAAGGGCAGCAAGTCCGCCAATTCTGAATGGCTCGGAATCTTCCTGGTTTTGAAGTTCCACGCCTGACGCAAAATGCCGGAGGTAATGTCAAACAATCCGTCGCTGGTTTTGTACAGGGTGTGCGCATAGTTGAGCAACTCGCGGGTTTCCTTGTCGCAATGCACGAAACCTGCAAGGCCCGCTTGCGCGTTCACCTCGCCAACAAAACTGTCAGCCAGATAGCGTGAGTACTTCTTTTCGATCCGCTGGACTTCTCCGATCCCAATGGCTATTGCTTGCTTGGCAGACTCCGCGTCGGCAGCGTCGACCTGAATCTCGCATTCGCACGCCATTGCCTTAAAAATCGTTTTGAAGCGCTGCACAACGGTGGATAAACCGTCATTCCCGCGCAGGCGGGAATCCAGAGCATGTCGAGGCTGCGGGAATGACAAAGCTATAACTCAATCAAGTTACCCCTAATACAAATACGTCAGCCCGAGCACGATTGAGCGCGCCCGAAACGGCTCCATGCCGGTGCTACCTGCGCCACCAATCCGCCATGAGCCGCGTTGCTCATAGTGCTCGTACCGGGCATCGATTGACCAATCCGGGCCTAGCTCCTTGGCAACTTTTAGCCCCAAGGTTCGTGCGCCATAGGCGGACAAGCGCTGGTCTTGCGACATGATGGTGGTGCCCGGCGTAAATCCTGGTGGAATGGTGGGGAACGGCGGATTCACCACGCCGACAAAAAAATTCGCCGCCGATTGTGAATACAGGCGCAGTGCTGGTGTCAGCGTCCATCCATTGGAGAGCGGCTGAACATGGTCCAGACCAAAGGTGTGCGCGCGGATGCCAAACGCATCGGTGTAGTAGCGATAAGTTAATCGCTCGGTCGATCCCCATGCCTTGACGTGATGATTCCACTTCACGACGAAGGTCGATTGATCTTTCTTGCGCGGACGATTGTCAAAGAACTTATACGGATCGGAGTAGTAGCCCTGTCCGGACAAATGACTGACATTGATCTGAACAATATCATTCGGCGTCAATACCTGTGTCACGCCGACCAGGACATCCATGCCGCGTTTACGCTCGTGATCGATACCGGCAATCGGGACGTTGATCGTATCCCGGTTGCCACCGATACCAAAGTCGTAAGTCGTGTTCTTGTCGTCACTGCTGAGGCTAACCCGCAGCGACATCGCGTTCGACAAATAGTCGCCCTCTCCCGAATGACTCAGGCCGACGGTGACACTGGCGAGCGGGAAATAGCGCGTCACGCTGATGTCTTCAGCGCGGCGGAATTCCTGCATCTTGCCTGCCCCGCGCCGCTCACTGTGATAGGTCGGCGATGCACCGGAAACAGTATCGAGCGCCAAACCACCGGTCATCGACCACTCGTCATCAATCGGAATGGTCGCCCCAAGCAAGGTGGTGTCGACATGAATTCTGTCCCAGCCCGGTTGGCTATCCTGATAGTTCAGGCGCTTGATCGTAAATGACGCTCGCTCGGGTGGCGTCGCGGCTGTCGCAGACGTCGACAAAGTGATGCCGGGGATTGCCAGCGCGGCTGCGAGGATCGCTTTGC
>JANPDI010000045.1:0-2429 GCA_031431435.1 Burkholderiales bacterium | reverse complement strand
TGAACAGACCGATATGGCCTTTGCGCAAGCCTATTGGTGGTGGTTTTTTCTGATTCAGCCCAGCCCGTTTCCGGAGGAAATGATCCTCGCCAATCCAGAAGTGTTCCTGCGAAAAAAAATCGGCTGGGGTCACGCCGGGCTCAGCGCATTTACCGCTGAAACCTATGCCGCCTATCTTTCGTATATGCGTGATCCCGCCACGGTCCACGCCATGTGTGAAGACTATCGCGCCGCCGCGGGCATTGATCTTGCGCACGACCGGGCGGACCGTACGGCGGGTAACAGGCTTGCGGTACCGCTGAGGGTGTTGTGGGGCGAATTTGGTGTGGTGAATCGCTGCTTCACGCCGCTGGCCGATTGGGAGAAGGTTGCAGACAACGTGTCGGGACGCACCCTGCCGTGCGGGCACTATCTGCCGGAAGAGTCGCCTGATGAATTGTTGTCGGAGATGTTGTCATTCTTTGTTGACTGACGACGTTTGGCTCAATGCATCAATATCGATAACCGCACGCTGGTTTTCCGTTACTATCTCGGCGATGACACCACCAATTAAATGGCCGTGGGGCCTCACCGGCACAGAAGCGCGTAAAACCCATCCCGAATTTGTGGGGCGCATCGAGGCCGAGTCAATGAAAAATCAAACCCGTCCGCTTGACCGCCATTCCGTCGTAACACTGCGTGGCGTGACCAAAAACAATCTGCGGGCGATCTCGTTTCTGGATGTCGGTCCGGGGCAGGAGGGGCTGGTCGCACCCAATGCATTTTCGATTGCTCAGGCACACTTCTATCCCGAGGCGTGGTTTCGCGCCATCTATGCCGATGAAACGCCGGTGGGTTTTGTCATGCTCGAAGACCGGTCACAGGTCGCGGATGGACAGCCGGCGTTGCATCAAGGAGAAAACAGTATCGCGCTATGGCGATTTATGATCGACGCGCGCTACCAGCAATTTGGCTTTGGCACGCAGGCAATATTGCTGTTGATCGCGCATGCAAAGAGCCGCCCGGGCGTGACCACCTTGCTGCTTTCATTTGTCCCAAAGGAAAATAATCCGGAAGTGTTCTACCAGCGTTTCGGATTTGCGCGAACCGGCGAAGTGGATGACGGCGAGATCGTCATGTCGCGCAAGCTGGTGTAGCATCACCGGCATATTCCGGTAAACAGTGTTCGGATAGACTCGACAATGGGAAAACAATGAAACGTTCGTCCAGCGCACCGCTTTTTTTTGCCGGCACCGTGTTGGTGTTTTTGGCCGGCTGCGCGAGCGAGCGCGCTTCACAATCGGTTTCGATTCTGGGTGAATCCCCCCGCACACAAATCCGGCAACCAATTGTGGATAACGAAATAGCCGGATCGTGGTCGATCAAAAGCGCCGAGATGGCGGGCAAACCGATGGTGATGTCGCCCGAGCTTGAATTGCGTATCCAAGGAGACCGTTACGGTGTTGGCATCCCATCCGGATATGCTGATCGCGGCCGCATTGAATTATTTGGCGACGAATTGGCCGGGCAGGCGCGACGCATGGATGTGATTGGCGAAGTCGGCCCGAATAAAGGCAAGCGTTTTCCCGCCTTGTACCGCCAGGTGGGTCGTGAACTCGAAATTATTTATGATTTGTCGGGTGCAAACCGGCCGGTCGATTTTGTCAGCCGCGAGGGGTCACAGTTGTTTCGCGTGACCTACCGAAAAAAACCATAAAGTCGCCGATTGGCGTGCCGATTCAGCAACAAATGCCTGTAAACCCGCTCCAGTAAACGACGTTAACAATTAATACTTTGCCAACACGGAGATTGCCATGACTATCAGCACCGAACAACTTGCCGAGTTGCTTGCCGGAATCGCGCGTTCGCAGCAGGCCATCATTGACGCGATCGAAAGTGAAACCGGCGGCTGGCGCAGCACCCATTTGTTGCCCAAACTCAATACCGCGGCAAACATGCGCATCGCCCAGGTACGGCTGCTCGATCTGCCGTCGCGCATTTTGCTGCGCTCACAAAGCCGCGTGCCGATGGACGCCGACACCATTGCGCGTGATTTGGCGCTGGCATTTGGTGCGCCGGACGACGCGCCAAGAGTGCCGGTCGCACCATCCAAGGCAGCCGCGAGTGTGCCCCCGGCCGCGGCAGTTGCGGTGGCCGCAACTGCTGCAGCGGTGGTCGCGGCCACGCCGGGCGCTCCCGGCGCGACAGACGGCGATGAAGAGCTGAATTTTTTCGACAATTGATTTTTTTGTAAGACGCACAGATCGTTTTTCTGCAGTTCGCTGTAGATGCGTACTTTTGTAACGCCTGGCGCGATACAGTCTAAAGCGCGCATAATTAAATCTGTTGGTTGCATCAACTCTTTGTATATGCGCGCACATTCCGTGCGTCGTTTATCCCGCGACACATCAGTGGAGCCCAACCGGCGTATGCGGGCGTAAACGCCTGCC